>NZ_JBFARO010000063.1:0-45469 GCF_040677125.1 Actinomadura sp. NPDC049382 | reverse complement strand
CGGCCCGGACGGCACCGGCAAGCGCGACGCCGCCCAGGAGGTCGCCGAGCTCGTGCAGCGGCGCGGCATCATGGAGCCGCCGCTGTGGCTGGCCGCCGCGCCGGCGGGCCGGCGCGGCGCTGGTCGCGGCCGGGCTGCTGGCCGTCGCCGCCGACGCGGGGGAGGAGGTCGCGGGCCGCGGGTTGTGGGCGTTCTCGCTGGGGAACACCTGCCTCGGCGGGCTCGCGCTGATGATCATCGGAACCGGGATACTCTGCGCGCACCGCCTCCGCCCGGTCCGGGGGGTGCGGGAGGCCGTTCGCCCGCGCTGACTCGCGCGGGCCGATCGGCAGCGGACGGCGGCCGAGTGGGTCTACAGTTGGTCGGTCGCGGCGCGAACACATCCGCCGGATCGTTCGTCTAACGGAGACGACGGGCCGTACGGGCCATGTGGACGGGCCCATGCGGACGGTTCATGTGGACGGGTCACGTGGATGGGGCGCGCCGGACGGGGTACCACGGCGGCGGCGATCGGTGAAGGGGGCGCAGGCGAGTGCGGGAATACCTGCTCACGATCCTTGTCGCCGCCCTCGTCGCCTACCTGCTGACCCCCTCGGTGCGCAGGTTCGCCGTCTGGTTCGGGGCGCAGGCCGTCCCCCGCGACCGCGACGTGCACGTGATCCCGACGCCCCGGCTCGGCGGCCTGGCGATGTTCGGCGGCATGGTGTCGGCGCTGGTGGTGGCGACCGGTCTGCCGGAGATGCGCAAGGTCCTCTCGGACGGCGACATCAGCGTGGCGAAGGCGCTGCTGCTGTCCGGCGGGCTGATCGTGCTGATCGGCATCGCCGACGACCGGTGGGAGGTGGACGCGCTCACCAAGTTCGCCGGGCAGGTCGCGGCCGCCGGGATCTTCATCATGCAGGGCATCCAGATCTACGTGATCCCGCTGCCGACCGGCGAGTCGCTGTCGCTGCCGCCCGCCTACGGGGTGCCGCTGACCGTCTTCGTCGTGGTCGCGACGATCAACGCGGTGAACTTCATCGACGGCCTGGACGGCCTCGCCGCGGGCGTCGTCGGGATCGCCGCGCTGGCCCTGTTCTCCTACGCCTACCTGCTGTCGAAGTCCAACGGGCTGACCACGCTGACGGGCGCGACGCTCATCGCCGCGGTCCTGTTCGGGATGTGCGCGGGGTTCCTGCCGCACAACTTCAGCCCCGCCAAGATCTTCATGGGCGACACCGGCTCGATGCTGATCGGGCTGCTGCTCAGCGCGTCCACGATCATGCTGACCGGGCAGTTCGACCCGGCCGTCCTCGCCAACGGGCTGTTCCCGTTCTTCGTCCCGGTGCTGCTGATCCCGGCGGTGGCCGCGGTCCCGTTCATGGACATGCTGCTCGCGGTGCTGCGGCGCACCAGCCAGGGCCGGTCGCCGTTCTCCCCGGACAAGCAGCACCTGCACCACCGGCTGCTGCAGCTCGGCCACTCCACCCGCCGGGCCGTGCTGATCATGTACTTCTGGGTCGGGCTGCTGGCCTCCGGGCTGGTCGGGCTGGCGCTGTTCGACGCCGCGTGGATCACCCTCGGGGTGACGCTGCTGGTCGCGGTCGCCGGCGTCGTGCTGATGCTCCGCAAGCCGGGCCGCAAGAAGCCGGTCGCGGACGACGGGGGCGCCGGCGACCAGCCGGTCCGCCGCCCGCCGATGCGGGTCTGACCCGGTCACGCCCCGTTCCCGGCCGGACGCGGCCGCAGGCGGTACACAGGCCCCGGCACGTCGTTGCCCGATGTGGTAAAAGCAGGCCCTGAGCTGGGCTAAAGTCCAGGTGCGAGCGTGACCGGCGGCGGCCTCCGCGGCCCCGCATTCGCATTACCTCTAGGGTAATTGTGGACAATCCGGACGCTTGTGATACCTTTCACGAACAAGAAACGACCACTGACCGTGACCAGCCGGAGCCCTCATGCAAACCTCCGACGCTCGGATGCTCCGCGGCGCAGCGATCCCGACATCGGTCGTCGGGGTGGGCGCCGTGCTGATCGGCCTGCTGGCCGCCGGCGCCAAGGGCGCTCTGGCGGCGGCACTGGGCTCCGTCGTGGTGATCGCCTTCTTCTCGATCAGCGCCCTGGTGGTCTCCTGGGCCGCCCGGTACTCCGCGCAGACGATGATGCTGGCCGCGCTGGCCAGCTACATGGTGAAGATCCTCGCGGTGATGGTGCTGGTCACGACGATGGACGGCGTCTCGATCTGGGACACCAAGGTGTTCGGCTGGACGGTCATCGGGCTCGCGCTGCTCTGGATCGCCGCCGAGTTCCGGGTCGTGCTGCAGCGGAGGCCCTACATTGACGAACCCGAGAACGTCCTGGACCGGAGTCCGTGATGCACGCCTCGCGGACGGTGCCGGGCCCCCGGGACTACTCCAATATGACCACCGCACGGGTGGCCTGCTATCGTCCGGAGCGCGATGAGCGAGCAGAAGCCCCGGCCGGAGGACGGCCAGCGGGAATTCGCCGACGTCGCCTGGTCCGTGCCCAGCTACCTTCTCTCCGGGATGATCATCTGGGGCGGCATCGGGTGGCTGCTGTCCGAATGGACGCACCAGACCTGGCTGATCCCCATCGGCCTGATCATCGGTGCCGGGCTCGCCATCTACCTGGTCTACCTGAAGTACGGCAGCCACTCCTCCTGAGCGGCCCCGCCGAGGAAGCCGCCGAGGAAGCCTTCGTGAAACATCACCACATTGATGAAGGGAACGCCGCGTGAACGCGCTGACGGTCCTCGCCACCGGGGGAGACGAGTTCAAAGCCCCGGGCCCGGAGCTGTTCGACTTCCCGCCCCTGTTCGCCGGCGGCCCGGAGTGGCTGACCAAGCCCGTCGTCTTCGCGGTCGTCGGCGCGCTGGTGGTCTGCGGCCTGTTCTGGACGGCGTTCGCCAAGCCGAAGCTCGTGCCGCGCGGCATGCAGAACATCGGTGAGATCGGCTACATGTTCGTGCGGGACGAGATCGCCCGCCCGTTCCTCGGCAAGAACACCGACCGGTGGATGCCGATGCTCATGTCGCTGTTCTTCCTGATCTGGTTCTGGAACATCTTCGCGGTCATCCCGATCATCCAGTTCCCGGTCGCGTCGCACATCGCGTTCCCGATCGTGCTGGCGGTGTTCGTCTACATCGTCAAGGTGTACCTGGGCTTCAAGCACCAGGGCCCGGTGAAGTACTTCACCAACATGATCCCCAAGGGCCTGCCGCTCCCGGTCTACTTCCTGCTGGTGCCGATCGAGTACCTCTCGACGTTCATCCTGGCGCCCTTCACCCACGCGGTCCGGCTCTTCGCCAACATGTTCGCCGGCCACACGATCCTGGCGTTCTTCAGCCTCGTCGGCTTCTGGTTCCTCTTCGAGAAGCCCACCGCGCTCGGCTTCGGCGTCGGCATCGTCGGCGTCATCGTCACGATCCTGCTCACCGCGCTGGAACTGCTGATTCAGTTCCTGCAGGCGTTCCTGTTCGCGATGCTCGCCGCGATGTACATCCAGAGCGGCCTCGAAGCGGACCACTAGACCCCCGGAGTCCGTGCGCTCCGGTGCCGGGCTCGTCCAGACACCCTCGTTAGCCCAGACCGGCGGAGCCTCCGCCGGCCGACAGAAAAGGAATGAACCCATGACGGGAGCCGTCCTCGCCGCAGTCGAAGGCAACGTCACCTCGATCGGCTACGGCCTCGCGGCCATCGGCCCGGGCATCGGCATCGGCATCATCTTCGGTCAGGGCGTGAACGCCATCGCCCGCCAGCCGGAGCTCACCGGCGTCATCCGCACCAACATGCTGCTGGGCTTCGTCCTCACCGAGGCGCTGGCCCTCATCGGTCTGGTCGCGCCCTTCATCTTCCAGGGCATCTGACCACGGGTTCCAACTGAGGAAGGGCTGCAGACATGATCACAGCAGCTTCCGTCCTAGCGGCGGAGGAGAACAACCCTCTCGTCCCGCACCCGTACGAGCTGGTCGTCGGCATCTTCTCGTTCCTCGTCGTCATGATCGTCCTGGGGCGCATCCTCGTTCCGCGTCTGCAGAAGACGCTGGAGGAGCGCACCCAGGCGATCGAGGGCGGCCTCGAGCGGGCAGAGCAGGCGCAGAAAGAGGCCCAGCAGGTCCTCGATCAGTACAAGTCCCAGCAGAAGGCGGCCGCGGTCGAGGCGTCCAACGAGCGGCGCAAGGCCGAGGAGCAGGGCGCGCAGATCATCGCCGAGGCCAAGGAGAAGGCCCAGGCGGAGGCTCGCAAGATCGTCGAGGACGCGAAGAAGCAGATCGAGGCCGAGCGGCAGCAGGCGCTGCAGTCGCTGCGCGCCGAGATCGGCGCCATGTCGGTCGACCTCGCCGGTCGCGTCGTGGGCGAGTCCCTTGAGGACAGCGCGCGGCAGAGCCGGGTCGTCGACCGGTTCCTCGAGGAGCTGGAGAGCCGCGCTCGCACGCAGGAGCAGATCACATCATGACCATCACGGGAGCGGTGAGCAGGGCGTCGCTCGCCGAGGCCAGGACCCGGCTGGAGGCCGTCATTCCCTCCGCCGACCTGGCCGGGCTGGGCGCCGACCTGTTCGCGGTGCTGCACCTGATCGACCGCGAGCACGGCCTGCGCCGGGCGGTGTCCGACCCGGCGCGGGACGGTGCCGACAAGGCGCAGCTCGTCCAGATCCTGCTGGAGGGCAAGGTGTCGCCGGCCGCTCTCGGGCTGGTCGCCGACGTCGTCCGGCTGCGCTGGTCCAAGCCGTCGGAGCTGGCGGACGCGGTGGAGACCCTCGCGGTCACCGCCGAGGCCGCCCGCGCCGAGGCCGACGGGCAGATCGACGACCTGGAGGACGAGCTGTTCCGGTTCTCCCGGGTCGTCGAGGGGGAGGTCGCGCTGCGCTCCGCCCTCGCCGGTCCGGGCCTGCCGGACGACCGCAAGCTCGGCCTGCTCAACGCGCTGCTGGACGGCAAGGTCACGCCGGCCACGCTGACGCTGGTCACCGAGCTCGTGCTGCGCCCGCGAGGACGTAGCCTGGAAGGCGGGCTCGCCGAGTTCGGCAAGCTCGTCGCCCAGCGCCGGCGGCGGCTGGTCGCGCTGGTGCGGACGCCGACCGAGTTGTCGGCGCGGCAGCGGGCGCGGCTCGCCGAGGTGCTCGCCGCCGCGTACGGACACGAAGTACACCTGAACATCGAGCTCGACCCGAGCACGATCGGCGGACTGTCGATCGAGATCGGGGACGAGATCATCGACGGCACGATCGCCGGACGGCTGGACGACGTCCGCCGGAGGCTCGGCGCCGGCTGAGGCCGGTAGAGCTGGCTCCAACGCCGAGTGCCGGTAAAGCCGACCCTTAAGGGAGCAAGAGAGGAATCATGGCGGAGCTGACGATCCGTCCGGACGAGATCCGGAACGCGCTGGAGCGCTTCGTCCAGTCGTACGAGCCCGAGGCCGCCGCGCGCGAGGAGGTCGGCACCGTCGTCGATGCCGGCGACGGCATCGCCCACATCGAGGGCCTGCCCTCCGCGATGGCGAACGAACTCCTGGAGTTCGAGGACGGTACCCGTGGCCTGGCTCTGAACCTGGACGTGCGTGAGATCGGCGCCGTTGTCCTGGGTGACTTCAGCGGAATCGAGGAGGGCCAGAAGGTCCGGCGGACGGGCGAGGTCCTGTCGGCGCCGGTCGGCGACGCCTTCCTCGGTCGCGTCGTGGACGCGCTGGGCAACCCGCTGGACGGCCTCGGCCCGGTCGAGACGACCGAGCGCCGCGCGCTGGAGCTGCAGGCCCCCACGGTCGTGCAGCGGCAGTCGGTGAAGGAGCCGCTGCAGACCGGCATCAAGGCGATCGACGCGATGACGCCGATCGGCCGGGGCCAGCGGCAGCTGATCATCGGTGACCGGCAGACCGGCAAGACGACGGTCTGCGTGGACACCATCATCAACCAGAAGGAAGCCTGGGACACGGGCGACCCGAACAAGCAGGTGCGCTGCATCTACGTCGCGGTCGGCCAGAAGGGCTCCACGATCGCCAACGTCCGCCGCTCCCTGGAGGAGGCCGGCGCGCTGGAGTACACCACGATCGTGGCGGCTCCGGCGTCCGACCCGGCGGGCTACAAGTACATCGCCCCCTACACCGGGTCCGCGATCGGGCAGCACTGGATGTACCAGGGCAAGCACGTCCTGATCGTGTTCGACGACCTGTCGAAGCAGGCCGAGGCCTACCGCGCGGTGTCGCTGCTGCTGCGCCGCCCGCCGGGCCGCGAGGCCTACCCCGGTGACGTCTTCTACCTGCACTCGCGTCTGCTGGAGCGCTGCGCGAAGCTGTCGGACGACCTGGGCGGCGGCTCGATGACCGGCCTGCCGATCATCGAGACCAAGGGCAACGACGTGTCGGCGTACATCCCGACGAACGTCATCTCGATCACCGACGGGCAGTGCTTCCTGGAGACGGACCTGTTCAACCAGGGCGTCCGGCCGGCGATCAACGTCGGTATCTCGGTCTCCCGGGTCGGCGGCTCCGCGCAGATCAAGGCGATGCGCAAGGTCGCCGGCACGCTGCGCCTGGCGCTGTCGCAGTTCCGCGACCTGGAGGCGTTCGCCGCCTTCGCGTCCGACCTGGACGCGGCGTCCCGCGCCCAGCTGGAGCGCGGCGCCCGCCTGGTCGAGCTGCTGAAGCAGCCGCAGGGCGCGCCGTTCCCGGCCGAGCAGGAGGTCGTGTCCGTGTGGGCGGGCACCTCCGGCGAGCTGGACGACGTCCCGGTCGCCGACATCCGCCGCTTCGAGCGCGAGTTCCTCGACTACATCGAGCGCGAGGAGGGCGGCCTGCTGACCGCCATCCGCGAGACGGGGCAGCTCTCCGACGACGGCCTCACCAGCCTCAAGAACGCCATCACGGAGTTCAAGAAGGGCTTCCAGACCAGCGAGGGCGAGATGCTGGCCGAGGAGCCCGTGGAACCGATCGAGGCCGAGGACGTCGAGCAGGAGACCATCACCCGCGTCAAGAAGGACTGACGCCGATGGCCGCACAGCTTCGCCAACTCCGGCAGCAGATCAAGACGGTCAAGTCGACCGCCAAGATCACGCGTGCCCAGGAGATGATCGCCACGTCGCGGATCGTCAAGGCCCAGCAGGCGGTGGCGGCGTCCAAGCCGTACGCCGACCAGATCACGCAGGCCCTGACCGCGCTGGTGAGCCACCATGTGGGGATCGACCACCCGCTCCTGCAGGAGCAGCCGGCCGACACCCGCAGCGCCGTCCTGATCGTCACGAGCGATCGCGGGTTCTGCGGCGCCTACAACGCCAACGTGATCCGCGAGGCCGAGTCGCTGATCCGGGCGCTGCGGGACGAGGGCCGCGAGCCGGTCCCGTACGTGGTGGGCAACAAGGGCATCACCTGGTACCGGTTCCGGGGCCGGGAGGTCGCGCAGACCTGGAACGGGTTCAGCGACCGTCCGAACTTCGCGAACGCGGAGGAGATCGGCCGCCGGCTCACCCAGGACTTCCTCAAGACCGACGCCGAGGGCGGCGTCGGCGAGATCCACGTGGTCTACACCGAGTTCGTCTCGATGCTGACCCAGGCCGTCCAGGTCAAGCGGCTGGTGCCGCTGGAGATCGAGGAGAGCGAGTCCGCCAAGGTCCCGCCGGCGTACGAGTTCGAGCCGTCCGCGCAGGCGGCGCTCGACCTGCTGCTGCCCAACTACATCGAGAGCCGCATCTTCCACATGCTGCTCCAGTCGGCGGCGTCCTTCCAGGCGTCGGTCCGGCGGGCGATGAAGTCGGCGACCGACAATGCCAACGAACTGCTCGGGGTCTACACGCGCCAGATGAACCAGGCGCGGCAGGCCGCGATCACCCAGGAAATCAGCGAGATCGTCGGTGGCGCTGACGCGCTCGCCGAGTCTGGCGGGGAGTGATAATGACTGCACAGGTAGAGACGGCGACCGCGACCGGGCGCGTCGCGCGCGTCATCGGCCCGGTCGTCGACGTGGAGTTCCCCGCCGACGCCCTCCCGGACATCTACAACGCCCTGAACGTGCAGGTCACGCTCGGCGGCGAGGAGAAGACCCTGACCTTCGAGGTCGCCCAGCACCTGGGCGACAACATGATCCGGGCCATCTCCATGCAGCCGACGGACGGCCTGGTCCGCGGCGCCCCGGTGACCGACAGCGGCGAGTCCATCGCCGTCCCCGTCGGTGACATCACCAAGGGCCACGTGTGGAACGCCCTCGGCGAGGCGCTGGACGCCCCGACCGCGTCGCTGGAGATCAACGAGCGCTGGGGCATCCACCGCAAGGCCCCGGCGTTCGACCAGCTGGAGTCCAAGACCGAGATGCTGGAGACCGGCATCAAGGTCATCGACCTGCTCGCCCCGTACGTCAAGGGCGGGAAGATCGGCCTGTTCGGCGGCGCGGGTGTGGGCAAGACCGTCCTCATCCAGGAGATGATCCGCCGTGTCGCGCGCAACTTCGGCGGCACCTCGGTGTTCGCCGGCGTCGGCGAGCGCACCCGTGAGGGCAACGACCTCTGGGTGGAGATGGACGAGGCGGACGTCCTCAAGGACACCGCCCTCGTCTTCGGCCAGATGGACGAGCCGCCGGGCACCCGGCTGCGCGTGGCGCTGTCCGCGCTGACGATGGCGGAGTACTTCCGCGACGTCCAGGGCCAGGACGTGCTGCTGTTCATCGACAACATCTTCCGGTTCACGCAGGCCGGTTCGGAGGTCTCCACGCTGCTCGGGCGCATGCCGTCCGCGGTGGGGTACCAGCCGACGCTGGCCGACGAGATGGGCGTGCTGCAGGAGCGGATCACCTCGACGCGCGGTCACTCGATCACCTCGATGCAGGCGATCTACGTGCCCGCCGACGACATCACCGACCCGGCGCCGCACACCACGTTCGCGCACCTGGACGCCACGACGACGCTCTCCCGGAGCATCTCCGAGAAGGGCATCTTCCCGGCGGTCGACCCGCTCGACTCCACCTCGCGGATCATGGACCCGCAGATCCTGGGGAACGAGCACTACGAGGTCGCCCAGGAGGTCGTGCGGATCCTGCAGAAGTACAAGGAGCTGCAGGACATCATCGCGATCCTCGGTATCGACGAGCTGTCCGAGGAGGACAAGGTCACCGTCCAGCGGGCGCGGCGCATCGAGCGCTTCCTGTCGCACCCGATGTACGTGGCCGAGCAGTTCACCGGGCAGCCCGGTGTGACGGTCTCCAAGGACGAGACGGTCGCCTCGTTCAAGGCGCTGGCCGAGGGCAAGTACGACCACCTGCCCGAGCAGGCGTTCTTCATGTGCGGTGGCATCGAGGACGTCGAGAAGAAGGCCAAGGAGCTGGAGAAGTAGTCCGCACCGGCGGGGCCGCACCCGGGCCGTGCGTCCGGGGGCGGCCCCGCCGGTACCGCTCCAGTATTCGGAGGAAACAGACGTGGCAACCCTACGGGTCGGGCTGGTCTCGCCGGAGCGCGAGATCTGGACCGGCGAGGCCAAGATGGTGGTCGCCCAGACCATCGAGGGGTCGCTCGGCATCCTGCCGGGCCACGCCCCGGTGCTGGGCGTCCTGCTGGACGGCAGTGTGGTGAAGATCGAGCCGGCGGACGGCGGCGAGCCGGTCACGGCGGCGGTCGGCAGCGGCTTCTTCTCGGTCGCGGCCGACAAGGTGTCGGTGCTGGCGGAGCAGGCCGAGCTGGGCGGCGAGATCGACGTCGACGAGGCCCGGCGGGCGCTGGACTCGGCGCTCGAACTGGCGGGCGAGGACGCGACGCCGGAGCGGCGCGCCCGGGCGCGGCTGCGCGCGGCGGGCATCGAGGCCTAACATCGGGCCTAAGATCAGGCTCGGCACCATGGCCCGGGATCGTGGCCATGGGTCGTGGCCCGGGATCGTAGCCTGGGGTCGGGGCCTGAGATCGTGGTCTGACATCGAGGTCCGGAGTTCGACGGACGGCGGGGGACTTGGGCGAGCAGCTGGCAGTGGAGGTGGGCGGTGCGCTCACCGCGCTCGTCCTGCTGGCTGCCCTGCTGTTCGTCTGCATGGCGGTGCGCCGCTGGTTGTTCACGCGCGGCGGCGGCACCGTGGAGTGCAGCCTGCGTGAACTGTCCCGGGAGGGCGGAGCTCCGGGGGTGTGGCGGCTCGGCATCGGCCGGTACAAGGGCGATGAGCTCCACTGGCACCGCGTGTTCGGTTTCCGCAGACGGCCCCGGCAGGTGATCCACCGCCGGGGCCTCGTCGTGTCCAACCGGCGGCTGCCCGGCCCGGAGGAGGCCGAGGGCCTGCTCCCGGAGGTGAGCGTCATCGAGGTGCGGGACGGGGAGCTGACCGTCGAGCTGGCGATGGGCGCGGAGGCGCTGACCGGCTTCCTGTCGTGGCTGGAGGCGGCCCCGCCCGGACTTCCGGTGGATCTGCGCCCACCGGAGTGAGCTCCGCTTTGTGGGGCCGGCGGGTGCCCTGCGGGCGGCGGTGCGGCATGGCCTGGTAAGGCGCCGGTATCGAATCGTCCTGGCGGCGGCGGCGCTGCTTGAGGCGCCCGGGGCGCGGGACCAGGATCGCTCCTGGTCCGCTCGGTCCTCGTCCGCTGGAGTGCACGTGCGCAAGCTGATCACCGGCCGCAACCTCCTCACCGGCACCGCTGTGGCGCTGCCCGCGCTGTTCCTGCCGGCGGCCCTTCCGGCGGCGGGCGCCGCGCCGGAACGCCCCGACCTCGCGAAGCTGGTGACGCTGAAGGACGTCCAGGCGCACCTGGCCGCGTTCCAGGAGATCGCCGACTACAACGGCGGCAACCGCGCGGCGGGCACCTCGGGCTACGGGGTGTCGGTGAAGTACGTGGTCGGACGCCTCCGCAAGGCGGGCTTCTCCCCGAAGGTGCAGAAGTTCACCTACCCGTACTGGGCGGAGAGGTCCGACGCGGTGTTCGCGCGGACGGGGCCGTCGAAGAAGTCCTACGAGCGGGAGAAGGACTTCCTGACGTTCGCCTACTCGGGGGCCGGGGACGTCACCGCGGCCGCGGTCGCCGTCGACTACCCGGCCAAGGGCGACGGGACGAGCGGCTGCGAGAAGAGCGACTTCGACGGCTTCGCGAAGGGCTCGATCGCCGTCGTCCAGCGCGGCACGTGCACGTTCGCGGTGAAGGCGGAGCGGGCGCGGGCGGCGGGCGCGTCCGCCGTGGTCGTCGCGAACACGGCGAAGGAGAAGGGGCCGGTGAACGGGACGGTGTCGAAGACCGCCGCGATCCCGGTCATCGGCGTCACGCACGAACTGGGTACCGCGCTGGCGAAGGCCGCCAAGGGCGCCAGGGGCGGGAAGATCGCCCAGGGCGGGAAGACCGAGAAGGGCGGGAAGACCGCGCAGGGCGCGAAGGCCGGGAAGGGCGCGAAGGCCGGGAAGGGTGCGAAGGCCGGTCTGCGGCTGCGGGTGAAGGTCGACGCCGTCCACGGGAAGCGGTCGTCGTCCAACGTCATCGCCGACACCGAGCGCGGCGACCCCGACAACGTGGTGGTCGCCGGGGCGCACCTCGACAGCGTCCCGGAGGGCGCGGGGATCAACGACAACGGCACCGGCGCCGCGGCGCTGCTCGCCATCGCCGGGAAGATCAAGGAGCTCGGCAAGGGCGGGCTGCGCAACCGGGTGCGGTTCGCCTGGTGGGGCGCCGAGGAGGAGGGCCTGCGGGGGTCCGCGCACTACGTGAAGTCGCTGCGGGCGTCCGAACGGGAGAAGATCGCGCTGAACCTCAACTTCGACATGCTGGGCTCGCCCAACGGCGTCCGCGGCGTGTACGACGGCGACGGCTCCACCGGCGCCGGGACGCGGGCGCCCGCCGGGTCCGGGGCGATCGAGAAGATGTTCCGCGACTACTTCAAGAGCCGCCGCCTGCCGACCGTCGAGGGCGCGTTCGACGGGCGCTCCGACTACGGGCCGTTCATCGCGAAGGGCATCCCGGCCGGCGGCATCGCGACCGGCGCCGAGGGCGTGAAGACCGCCGCCGAGGCGAAGGCGTTCGGCGGCCGGGCCGGCAAGGCGTACGACCCCTGCTACCACGCCCGCTGCGACCGGGTGAAGAACGTGAACCTCAAGCTCCTCGACACCAACACCGACGGCGTCGCCCACGTCCTCCAGCATCTCGCCCGGACGACGGTCGCGGTCAACGGCGGCGCCCGGTTGGTGCTGCCGCTCATCCCGTCCGGGCGTGCGCCTGTCTGGGAGGGGCCCTACCAGGTCCGCTGAGACCGGCGCGGTCGTCTACTTGGTCGGTTAGTAGGGCGCGACCAGGATGCCGCCGTCGCGGGTGGCGAGCTTGATCTTGCGCTCGGACCGGGAGTCCTCGTGGATGGCGGGGTCGATCTCCTTGCCGCCGTTGTCGGTGGCCGCGCTGATGGCGTAGCTCTCGCCGGTGGGCGGCAGGCAGAGCTTGATGGAGCCGTTGTCGGTGTCGGCGTCGACGCTCGCGGGCGGCGCGGCGAGCCGCAGGTCGATGCCGCCGTCCCTGGTGCGGGCGGTGAGCCGCTCAGTGGTCAGCCCCTGCGCGTCGATGCCGCCGTTGTCGCTGCGGAGGTCGGCGACGGTGGCGGTCCCGCTGAGCCGGAGGCTTCCGTCGGCGGAGCGGACCGTCAGCTTCCCGGCGGTGAGCCCGGTCGCGTCCACGGAGCCGTTCTCGCTGCGCACGTCGGCGGTGGTGACGCGGCCGGAGACGCGCACCGACCCGTCCTGCGAGCTGAGGGAGACGTTGGACGCGCGCAGGTCCGTCGCCTTGATCGAGCCGTTCTGGGTGTGCAGCCGCACCGTCCCGCCGAGCCCGGACGCGTCGATCCGCCCGTCCCGGCTCTCGATCTCCACCGGCATCGAGCGCGGCACCCGGACGCGGTAGGAGACGCCGCACGAGGAGGACCCGAACCCGATCGCCTGGCCGCCGCACTTGGCCGTGAGCTTCAGCGTGGTGCCCTCGGTGACGTGCTTCACCCGCGGCTTGTTCCTGTCGTTGGACCAGCGCAGCCGCTCGTTGACCTCGATGCCGGGGGAGTCGGACGCGGTCACCACGACGCGGTTCCCGTTCCCCGCGATCGTCAGTTTGGCGACGCCGGCCGGCACCGTGTAGGAGCGGTCCTCGTGGCCGGTGCCGAAGCTCACGTTGCCGCAGGCGGTCAGCGTCGCCGCCGCCACCGCCGCCAGCGCTGCCGTGCCCGTCAGGGTCCTCACGTGGTCTCTCCCGTTGTCGCCGTGCCCCGTACATGACCAGCCTGTCCGGTACGGGGCGGCGGTACCAGGTGGGGAGCCGGTGAGCCGGTGGTGGGGTTAGCCCCACCCCCGGCGCCCGCACGGAGGGGTCAGCGCTCCCCGCCCGGCTTCCACAGGACGTCGCCGTGCCCGGCGTTCGCCACGCGGCACAGGATGAACAGCAGGTCCGACAGCCGGTTGAGGTACTTGGCGGTGAGCGGGTTCACGCCGCCCTCGGCGACCTCGTCGGCGCTGCCGTGCGCCTCGATCGCCGCCCAGGTGGTGCGCTCGGCGCGCCGCGCCACCGTCCGCGCGACGTGCAGTAGCGCCGCGCCCGGCGTCCCGCCCGGGAGGATGAAGCTGCGCAGCGCCGGAAGCTCGGCGTTGTGCTCGTCGCACGCCGCCTCCAGCCGCTCGATGTAGGACGGCTCGACGCGCAGCGGCGGGTACTGCGGGTCGGGGACGACCGGCGCGCACAGGTCGGCGCCCACGTCGAACAGGTCGTTCTGGACGCGGACCAGCAGCGTCGCGACGTCGTCCGGCAGCGAGCCGAGCGCGAGGGCCGCGCCGATCGCGGCGTTGGCCTCCTCGACGTCGGCGTAGGCGGCGAGGCGCGGATCGGTCTTGCGGGTCCGCGACGCGTCGCCGAGCGCGGTGGTGCCGTCGTCGCCCGTCCGGGTGTAGATGCGCGAGAGTACGACGGGGTTGTCCCTGTTCTTCGCCATGTCCCGCAGCCTAGCCCTGCCGTTCTCCGAAGCTCGTTCGGTAGGGTTCCGGAAAGACCCCGGAGGCCGCCGTGTACGACTACATCATCGTGGGAGCGGGGAGCGCGGGCTGCGTCCTCGCCGCAAGACTGACCGAGGACCCCTCCGTAAAGGTCCTGCTGCTGGAGGCGGGCCCGCCCGACGACGCGCCGGAGATCCACATCCCGGCCGCCGTGGCGGCGCTGATCAAGGGCCCCTACGACTGGGACTACGCGACCGTCCCGCAGGAGCACGCGGCGGGCCGCAGCGTGTACTGGCCGCGCGGGCGGACGCTCGGCGGCAGCTCGTCCACCAACGCGATGATCTACATCCGCGGCGCCCGGTACGACTACGACACCTGGCGCGACGCGCACGGCTGCGACGGCTGGGGCTACGAGGACCTGCTCCCGTACTTCCAGCGTGCCGAGGACCAGCAGCGCGGCGACCTCCCCTACCACGGCGTCGGCGGCCCCCTCCGCGTCGAGGACCTGCGCTACAAGCACCCGCTGACCCGCGCCTGGGTGCAGTCGGCGAAGGCGTACGGCCTCGCCGCCAACCCCGACTTCAACGGCGCCGACCAGGACGGCGTGGGCTTCTACCAGGTCACCCACAAGCGCGGCCGGCGCTGGTCGACCGCCGCCGGGTACCTGCACCCGATCGAGAACCGGCCGAACCTCACCGTCGTCACCGACGCCCTCGCCACCCGCGTGGTGATCGAGGACGGGCGGGCCGTCGGCGTCCGCTACGAGGCGCGCGGCGAGACGCACTCGGCGCGCGCCGAGGCGGAGGTCATCCTGTCCGGCGGCGCGGTGAACAGCCCGCAGCTGCTCATGCTGTCGGGCGTCGGCCCCGCCGACCACCTGCGCTCGCTGGGCATCGACGTCCTGGTCGACTCGCCGGTGGGGCAGGGCCTCCAGGACCACCCGTTCGTGAACGTCATGTTCGCCACGCCGCGGACGAAGGTGCTGTGGGAGCAGGCCAACGCGCGCGCGTTCGCCCTGTACCAGGCGCTGGCGCGCGGCCCCTACGCGTCGAACGTGGCCGAGGCGGGCGGGTTCGTCCGGACGGTCGAGGGGCTGCCCGCGCCCGACCTCCAGTACCACGTCCTGCCGACGCCGTTCGTGAACCAGGGGCTCGTCGACGTGACCGAGCGGCTGCTGTCGGTCATGGTCACCGCGATCGCGGTGGAGAGCCGCGGCGCGCTGACGCTGCGGTCGGCCAGCCCGTACGCCAAGCCGCTGATCGACCCGGCCTACCTCGCCGCGAAGGCGGACCTGGACATCCTGGTCGCGGGCGTCCGGCAGGCCCGCGAGATCGCCGCGTCCGGGCCGCTCGCGTCGCTGGTCGGCGGCGAGTGGGCGCCGGGGGAGCAGGCCGACTCCGACGAGGCCGTCACCGAGTTCGTCCGCCGCGAGGTCGCGACGCTGTTCCATCCGACCAGCACGTGCGCCATGGGCGGGGACGGTGCGGTCTGCGATGCGGAGCTGCGGGTGCGGGGGGTTGAGGGGCTGCGGGTTGTGGACGCTTCCGTCATGCCTACGGTTCCCCGGGGCAACACGAACGCGCCGACCATTGCGATCGCGGAGCGTGCTGCCGATCTGATCCGTGGACGTACGCCGCTGGCGCCCGCCAACGCTGGGACGTAGCCCGCGTCTGGCAGCGGGTCTAGCAGCGCGGCTGGCGGCGAGTCTGGAAAAGAAGAACGCCCCCGTCCTCTTCGGACGGGGGCGTGCGCTGCGTACAGGCGGCGGGCGTCACCGCTTCAGGGCCTTCGCAATCCGGACGCGGCGCGCGTCCTTGGCCTCGTTGCGCAGTACGCGTACGCGGTCGTTGATGATGACCTTGTCGATCTCCGGGCGGATCATGTCTGACTCCTCGTTCCCGCCGGGCCCTTGTGGCCTGACATGTACAAGGTTCGTCCTAAGCCCCCACCCCCCACATGGGGACGACGCCTTATATCCGCCGCCTAAGACCGCCTTAGTGCGCGGCCTACGAGCCCGAAGGGCCTGAGTTGGACGCTCAGTCGCGCATCCAGGAGCTCGCCGACCGCCTTACCGCGCCGGGTACCGCCTCCGGCGAGGAGGTCGGTCTCCAGATCGCCGCCTACCTCGACGGCGAACGGGTGGTGAACGTGTGCGCCGGCGTCGCGGACTCGACCACCGGCCGTCTGGTCGACAAGCGCACCCTCTTTCCGGCCGCAGGTCTGATCTCAACGCTCGTCCATGTGCTCGCCGACCGCGGGCAGCTCGACTACGGCGTCCCGGTCGCCGCCTACTGGCCGGAGTTCGCCGCCCACGAAAAGGTCGGGATCACCCTCGCCCACGTCCTCACGCACACCGCCGGGGTACCGCAGACGCCGCCCGGCGTCGCCCTGGAGGACCTCGCTGACTGGGACGGGATGTGCGCGCGGATCGCCGACCTTCGACCGCTCTGGCGGCCCGGCAGCGCGACCGGATGGCACGCCCTGACCTTCGGTTTCATCCTGGGTGAGGTCGTCCGGCGGGTTGCTCAGACCTGTTGGGCGACTTCCCGCCTGGCTCGCTGTTCTATGAGGTCGTCCCGGCTTGGCTGTGGGCAGGCGCGGAGATGGGGAACCGGCCTGAAAGCTGGATGCTGCCGGGCCCGGCCGGAAGCGCGGCGACGGCCGATGCTCTCGCCCGAATGTTCGCCGCGCTCATCGGGGAGGTGGACGGTGTCCGCCTTGTCGGCCCCGCCACGGCCGGTCGGTTCTCGGAGGCCGTCACGACCTGGGAGGACAGGGTGACGAGGGCGTCCATCCCGAAGGGGCTCGGCTACCAGGTCGGGCTCGTGCCGATGGGGAACACCATCGCCTTCGGGTGGCAGGGCGGCGACGGCCTCATGTTCGCCGACCCCGGGCGCGGGCTCGCCCTCGCCTGCATGCACAACCTCCTGACGGACGCGCCGCTGGGCAGTGCCTACCGGGTCGCCGACGAGGTTCGGCTCGCGCTCGGCCTGGAGACCGGGATGATCCAGGCGATCAGGAGGAGGATGGGGGAACGCGCGGCACGCCGCATCCGCAGACGCGTCGCGAGGCGGCGCAAAAGGGTGGACGGGTGGGAGCGGGATCTGCGATCATCCGGCACATGATCGATGAAAGGGGCGTCGCCGCCCTCGTCCGGTGAGCGGTTACGCGCAGCGGGAAGCTGCGAACGTCCGCTCGGAATGGCTCGGGCACCTGCTGTCCACCGAGCCCGCCGACCGTCCGGCCGCCGAAGCGGCCATCTCTGAGTTCTACCGCCTGATCGGCCTCGGCCCGCCTCGTTTCCACTGGGTGGCTTCGCCGGTGGCCGCGCTGGAGACCGTCCCGCTCGGCGTACGGGCATCCGAGGCTCCAGATCGTTTCCCCGACTGGCCGCTGCCGCCGCGTTTCCGCCGCCTGCTCGGCGAGCTGACCGTGGGGCTCGATGCGACGGTCGCGCGCGGCCATCCGCTGGTGGAGCGGAGCGTGGGCCAGTCCGTGAGAGATCCGCTCATGGCGTCCGTGCGCAGCACGCTGCGGCCGGCGCTTGGCGGCCGTGAGAGGGCTGGACGGGTGCTCGACTGGTACTCGGCCTGGTGCCTCTCCAGGGTCGCCCACTACGACGCCATCCGCCGGACGTCCGGTGTGGTGTTCACGCCCGAGCAGGGACGGCTGCTCGGCCTGTGGGGGGCGCTGGTCCGGTCGTGCGGCTGGTGGTGGCCGCGCGAGCACGTGTGCGTCGTCTCCGAGCGTCCCGTCGAACTGCACACCGAGATCTGGGACGACGACGGGCGGGTGCGGCTGCACCGCTCGGACGGTCCCGCGCTCCGGTACGGCGACGGGTGGGACGTCCACGCCTGGCACGGCACGCGGGTGCCCGCATGGGTGATCGACGACCCGGACGTCGGACGGATCGAACGGGAGACCAACGTCGAGGTCCGGCGGTGCGCCATCGAGAACATGGGGTGGGGCGACTACATCGACCGGGCCGGGCTCCGGCTCGTCGCCGTCGCGCCCGACCCCGGCAACCCCGGCTCCGAACTGCGCCTCTACGACCTGCGCGAGCAGACCAGGGTGCTGCTCGCCGTCAACGGCTCCGTCGAGCGCGACGGGCACCGCCGCCGCTACGGGCTGACCGTGCCGGCCGCCATTCCGGACCCGGTCGCCGCCGCCGGCTGGACCTACGGGCTGTCCGCCGACCAGTACTCACGCCTCGTCCGCCGAACCTGAAGGTGAATCACATGACCGTGACTCTCGCGTCCCTTTCGCAGCAGACCGGACTCGCCGTGCTCGACCATCTCGAGCAGTCGGTGAGCATCCCCGTCGTCGACGGGCTCCAGGCCCAGGGCGACCTGATCGTCATCCCCTTCGCCGAAGTCTCCGCCTCCCTGTCGCTCCGGCCGGACGCCGAATGGCAGGACGTCCCGCCCGAGGGCGTCGAACTGCTGCGGGGCGAGGCGGGCGGCAACCCGCATACGCTCGTCGCCGACCCCGGCACCTGCCGCTGGACGAGGCGGGCGGGGGACTCCACCGGCCTCGCGATCGGCGTCTTCGAGGCGTCCGCCACCGTGTACTTGCTGCATCCCGAGCATGGCGCTTCTGGCTGCACGCCGGGGCGCTATGTGGTGAGGCGGCAGCGCGAGTACACGGTTGGTGGGTGGGGGTCGCGACTCGTCGCCGACTAGTTCCTGCCGCGAGGAGACTGACTGCAGCGCATCGAAACTGGCTGCAGCGGAGTTGGACGTAAGGGAAAGCGCCTCCGTCTTGATGGGCGGGGGCGCTGACCTGTGTGGGCCTTCTGGTGGGCGGCTGTTTCTCTAGCGGTCTTGCGGGCACGGGCTCGGCGTTGTTCTTTCGAATCTGCCTTGTGATCGTCAATGCCAGTTTTGTGATCGCTGTTGTTCATCGGTTAATCGGTTATGTGATGGTGTTTCGGGTTTCCGGTACAGGTCGGCGTGAGGCTTTCGCTTTAGTCGGCTGGTCGTTGCTGGTTGGCCTGCGGTCGGCGCGTGGCTGAGGTCCCTTTTTATCGGTTTTATGTGGTTCCGGTGGGTGGGCGGTTGCGGTGGCCTTCCGAAGGTGGGTGTGCGAGTTCAGGTGTGCTGCCGGTTGCTGTCACGTTGGTTGCGGTTGTCGGTTGGGGTGGGGTGTTTGATCTGCGGGTTCGTGCGGGGTGCTGTCGGTGCCGCGCTTCGCGCGGAAAAGCGGTCGGCGAGGGCGGGTGATGGTGGGGGTCGTCGGTGATGGCGCGCGCGGAGCGCGCGCTCGGGTCCTGACCCGCGCTTGCCTTCCACCTGTGCACCTGGCTTCGTGTCTCTGACCGCAACCAACGTGACAGTAACCGGCGACTTGGTGTGAGGTGCGCATCTTTGCTTCGGGAGGCGCCTCAGCCGTCCACTTGGCGCAACCACCCCAATCCGATGAAGCCGTGCTCAGCCCGCGCCGACCGTTGGATGATCGGTGGCCGTAAGGAGCGTCCTTTTGTGGGGTGGCGAAAAAGATGGTGATCGTAATTGGAAGTGTCTGAATTGTCCGGTGGTATTGGGGGTGGGTCGCGCTATAATTGAGGTGGCAATTCGGGTTGGGAGGTGAACCCCCGTGTCCATGTCCGCTCAGGTCGCCACAATCGGTGGTGGGCAGCGTGAATGGGAAGACCGGGCGTGGTTCCCGCCCGGCCCGCAATTGGCGGTCTGCCTGTCGGGTACGAAAGAGCGCCTGGCGGATCTGACCGATGACGAGCTCCTCCAGGTCGCAGCGGCCGCTCGTCGGCAGACCTCCTGGGCGCAGGCGCGGGAGTTGGCCGCGATCGCCGAACTCACCCGCCGCCGCACATCCGAGGAAGACTCTGGCACCGAGGAGTCCGGTGACCCCGAGTACCGGGTCCTCTCGGCCCGCGAATCGGTGGCCGAAGAGGTCGCCGTCGCTCTCACCGTCACTGGGAACGCCGCCGCCACCCTGGTCCATTTGGCTGAACAGTTGACCGGCCCGCTTGCACGAACTGGAGAGGCGCTGGCCGCCGGTCACGTCGACATGGCGAAGGCCCGCGTGATCTGCGACGTCACCGAGAACCTTCCTGGTGACGTGGCGAGGAAGGTCCAGTGCGTTGCCCTGGAGAAGGCGCCTGAGCAGACCACCGGGCAGCTCCGCCGCCGGATCAAGCGACTCGCGCAGCGACTCGCACCCGAGGCGATCGAAGAGCGTAAGCGCGAAGCGGTCCGGCGTCGGCGCCTGGAACTGTGGGACACGCCGTCCGGCACCTCGGATCTGTCGCTGTGCGATCTGGCGACCGAGGATGCCCACGCCATCTTCAACAAGATCACTGCTGCGGCGAACGGCATCAAGGCCGAAGGTGACCCGCGTCCGCTGAGCACCGTACGCGCCGACCTCGCCACTCGGCTCCTGCACGGTGTCGAGCTTCCCGAAGCCGTCCGCACCCTTCTTTCCCAGACGTGCGACGAGACTGATGCACAGTCCCGGCCGATCGGGCCGGTGAGCGTCCTCAGCGTGACGGACCAGGGCGAGGCGATCGGTGCTCGGCTCGATGACGAGTCCGGTGTTGCCGATGCGCAGCTTGTGGGTCTCGCGGACGAGGTGGATCGGCGTCTGAACCACGTGCGCGGACGCGTCCATCCCCGCGACCTGCCACATGCCATCCGGCAGGCAGCGGGGCGGATACGTGACCAGCTCGCAGGTGCCCGCGACGTTGCGTGCCAAGGTGACGAGGAGCGCCACGGCAGCCCCGGTTATCGGCCGCCCGTCGCCATGCGCCAGGAGATCGAGGCCCGCCACAGCAGGTGTGTGTTCCCCACCTGCAATCAGCCTTCGCGGCGCTGCGACCTTGACCACACGATCCCGTGGCGGCCGGGCCTGACCTGCCGTTGCAACCTCGCCCCGCTCTGCAGACGCCACCACCGGCTGAAACAGTCCCCGGGTTGGAAACTCCACCAGATCTGGCCCGGGTTGCTCATCTGGATCACGCCGTCCGGAGGCTGGTACATCGTCCGGCCCGACCGCCAGTAACTCCGCGTCCAGTCCGATGCCCTCGTCGGCCGGGATGGGGTCCATGCGGCGGCGTCCGTGCTGGGGAGTCGAGCAGCTCGGTGGGTGGGTAAGCGCGGCGGTGGCTGATTTCTCACATCAGCTTCGATTATTTACAAGCTGCACATGTATTAATATCGGGGCTCAGCGTTCCGGCGAGGTGGCTTGCTGGGGCGACCGGTGGCGGTCTGAGTGCCGTCCTGACGTGGCGTTGGGGTTGCGGAACATGGAGATCGAGTCGCTGGCGGCGGCGCTGGAGCGGGAGCACCACGAGATCGACGAGGGGATCGAGGTGTTCACGGCCGATCCGGTGGCCGGGGAGCGGGACCGGGAGCCGCTGGCGCGTGCCGTGCGTGCGCTGCGTCGGCACATCTACCTCGAAGAGGAGTTCCTGTTCCCGGCGCTGCACGCGGCGGGGCTGATGGCGCCGGTCCTGGTGATGCTGCGGGAGCACGGGGAGATGTGGGGGACGCTCGACGCCCTCGATGACGCGCCGGACGACGATGCCGCGCTCACGCTGTGCCGGCGCCTGAACGTCCAGCTCCTGCACCACAACATGAAGGAAGAGAAGATCCTCTACCCGGAGCTGCAGCGGGTCGTGCCGGAGCCGCAGGAGGAGCGGCTGCGGGCCTTCCTGCAGACCGGGGAGATGCCTGCGGACTGGGTGTGCGTGCGGGCCCGCGGCTGAGCGAACGGAGAGCATGGTGGAGAAGAAGCCCGTCGTCGGCAGTGCGTCCGCGCTCGCGGAGTTCCGCGCCGACTCGTTCTGCCCGAAGGTGCTGTCGGCGACCGACCTCACCAAGGTGATGCTCGTCGGTATGGAGGACGGGCAGGAGATCCCGCTGCACACGCCGGGTGTGGAGCTGGCCCTGGCGATCCTTGAGGGGGCCGGGGAGGTGTGGGTCGGGGACGGTCCGCATGCTGTTGCGGCGGGTGACGTCGTGGTGATTCCCGCTGGGACGACTCGGGGTGTGCGGGCTCGTGGTGGGCGGCTGGTCTTCATGAACGTCGTGTCGCCGCCCCCGACTGCGGCGGACCACGAGGTCGAGCGGCGTCCGTGGCCGGTCGCCGGTGAGTCCTCCGTCAGTTGAGGTAGACGGTGTGCTCGGCGAGGGTCGGGGTCAGGTGCGGGGGAAGGTCCGCCATGGCCGAGACCTCCTCGGCCGAGGTGAAGGTCTGCAGGTCCTCGCGCAGGCGCACGATGCGTTCGGCCATCTCCGGGGTGATGCCGGGGATGGTCGCGATCACGGACGCGGGGGCGTGGTTGATGTCGACGAGGCCGCCGTCGTCGAAGGTCCTCGGCAGGTCGGGTCGGCCGATGTGCATCTCCAGTGCCGTTCGGGGGTCGTCGCGGGCGATGGCGGCTGCTCGGGCGCGCAGGTCGCGGCGGTCGCGGGCCTCCTGTTCGGCCCGTGCGAGGGTGCGGGAGGGTGTGGTCGGTCCGAACACCCGGCGCCTGACGGCGAGGGCGTGGAGCGTTCCGCCGAGCCATGACACGGTCCACGTCAGGACGAAGACGGAGTCGGCGGTGCTGCCGTTCTCGCTCTTCGCCGTCGCGAGCATCGCCGTGACGAGGGCGAGGTAGGGGATCGTTGCCGCCCACAGGACGATGCTCTTTGTGCGGGCGGCCGCGTATCCCATCGTGATGGGCGTGGCGTAGCCGAGAGTGAGGAGTGGGCTTAGAGCCCATGCGTAACTTGCCGCGGTTCTGGCCATGGTTTCCCCTGAGTCGTTGCCGGTCTGACGTTCGGAACTGGGCGGGTGTCAGGGGACTTCGACGAAGCCGAGGTGGTCGTAGAGGCGGCGGGCGCGGCGGTTGCGGCGGGTCACGGCCAGGGAGAGCGTGGTGTGGTCCGGGGCCAGGACGTGCATGACCGCCTGGACCAGGGTTCGGCCGACGCCCTGGCCCGCGTGGGACGGGGCGGTGAAGAGGAAGGCCAGGAGGGGTTCCTGCTTGTAGAGGGTGACCAGGGCGGCGCCTATCGGGCGGCCGTCGTGGTCGGTGACGAATGAGGCTTCCGGGAGGAACTTCCCGTACTCGCCGTCCAGGGTGAGCTGGATCTCGCGTGCGGCGCCGGGGAGGTCGCCGACGTCGGCCTGGTCGGGGGTGCCGCGGTAGGCGTCCCACATGGCGGCGGCGAGGGCCGGCAGGTCGGCCTCGGTGAACGGGCGGACCCCGGACGGGAGCGGGGGCGTGGCGTCCAGGGTCGCCTGGAGGCGGCTGCGCACGGGTGCGCCGAACGTCCCGGATGTCATGGTTTCGAGTCTAGGCGGGCGCCCCCGGCCGGGGGCGCCCGGCATGGGTCAGCGCTTGTAGCGGCGGCCGTGGATCATGTTGATCAGGCCGAGGACGCGGGCCATCTCCTTCTCGGTGCGCGCGAACGTGGTGAGGTTCATCGTCGCGAACCGCTGCCGGGTGATGGCCTTCGGGCGGGTGAACTCGCGCAGGCCGTCCGCGCCGTGGATGCGGCCGAAGCCGGACTCGCCGACGCCGCCGAACGGCAGGGCGGCGACCTGGGCGAACGCGGCGAAGGCGTTGATGGACGTCATGCCGGAGCGCATCCGGCGGGCGACGTCCAGCGCGCGGGACTTGTCGCCGGAGAAGATCGTCCCGGCGAGGCCGTAGCTGGTGCGGTTGGCCTTGTCCACCGCCTCGTCGAGGTCCTTGACGCGGTGGACGGTGATCGTCGGGCCGAACGTCTCCTCGCAGACGGCGGACGAGTCGTCCGGCACGTTGGTCAGCACCACGGGCTCCACGTAGGGCTTGCGCACGGACTCGGCGCCGCCGACGACCGCCTTGCCGCCCTTGTCGAGGGCGTCCTTGATGTGCCGCTCGATGATGTCGAGCTGCGAGGGCATCGTGATCGGGCCGTAGGCCGCCTCGCGGTCGAAGCCGGGGCGCAGGTCCTTGGCCTTCTCGGTGAGCTTGCCGAGGAACTTGTCGTACGCCTCGTCCACGACGTAGATGCGCTCGACGCCGATGCAGGTCTGGCCCGCGTTCGACATGGCGCCCCACAGTGCGGCGTCGGCGGCGGCGTCGAGGTCGGCGTCGGAGTCGACGATGCAGGCGTCCTTGCCGCCGCACTCGGCGACGATCGGGGTGAGGTTCTCGGCGCAGGCCGCCATCACGCGCTTGGCGGTGCGGGCCGAGCCGGTGAAGGCGATCTTGTCGACGTGCGGGGACGAGGCGAGCGCCGCGCCGGTCGCGCCGAGGCCGGTGACCGTCTGCAGCACGGGGTGCTCGGGGATCACCGCGTCGAACAGCTCGGCGAGGAACACGCCGACGCCCGGGGTGAACTCCGACGGCTTGAACACCACGGCGTTGCCGGCGGCGAGCGCGTAGCCGATCGAGCCCATCGGGGTGAAGATCGGGTAGTTCCACGGGCCGATGACGCCGACGACGCCGAGCGGCTGGTACTCCAGCACGCACTTCTGGTTGACGGCCATCAGGCCGGGGTAGACGCTGCGCGGCCCGAGGACCTTCTGCGCGTTGCGGGCGGCCCAGTCCAGGTGGGTGATCGCCATGATCGTCTCAAGCTGGGCGTCCTGCACCGGCTTGCCGGTCTCCTGGTGGATGAGCTCGGCCATCCGGTTCAGGTTCCGGGCGAGGGACCCCTTGACGTTGAGCAGCCGGAGCCGGCGCTCCTTCCAGCCGAGGGCCCGCCACCACTCGGCGGCCTCCCGGGCGCGCTCGATCGCCGCCGCCACCGCGGCGCCGTCCTGGACGGGGTGCTCGGCGACGACCTCGCCGGTGGCCGGATTCAGGGACGCGAACGTCTCGGCGCTCTCCGTGGCCACGGACATGGGGAACCTCCCGGGAGGGGCCGTAAGTGAGTACTTGCAGTGTGGTACCGGCTAGTAAACCACCCTAGGCGTCCGACGGGGAGTCCGGGATCCAGCTGCCGTGGAATCCGGCCGGGACCCGGCGCGGGAGCCGGACGGTCGCCGTGTGCGACAGGTCGGCGGCGTCCAGCACCAGCAGTTCGGAGCCGGACCCGCCGGACACGATCGACAGCAGCCAGCCCTCGTCCTCGGCGCGGGCGCCCTCGGCGGGGACGAACACCGCCTCGCCGACGTGCGCGCCCTCCCCGCAGTCGCGGGCCGACGCGCCGCCGCGCAGGTCGTACTTCACGATCGAGCTCCCGGCGACCGTGTAGAGGTAGCGGTGCTCGCGGCCCGTCCGGGTGTCGTCGTGGGTCGGGAACTCCACGTTCCGGTCGTCGAGCCGCTCCTCGGACGCCGTGCCGGTGGCGGGGTCGAGCACCCAGCGGTGCAGGTGCGCGCTCTCCGTGCTCACCGCCTCGGTCGCCGGGTCCACGGTGCCGCCGACCTCGCCCCAGAGCGCGGCGAAGGTCTCCGGGGCGTAGCGCGCGCCGTCCAGCACCACGCGCCCGGCGGCGTCCTCGTGCGCGTTGCCGACGTGGAAGACGTAGCACGGGTCCACTTCGAACCAGCGGACGCCGCCGGACCCGTCGCGCGGCATCACGCCGAGCCGCGCGCCGTACCCGTCGTCCCACCGGTAGGGCAGGCCGGACGCGCCGGACAGTGCCAGGTCCACGTCGAACACCACCGGCAGGTCGAGCCAGACGACATGGTGCTCGGTGATCGCGAAGTCGTGCATCATCGTCGGGCCGGGCACCTCGATCTCGCGGCTCTCGACCAGCGTCCCGTCCGCCGACAGCCGGTGGAAGACGAGGTAGGGCGGGAACACGCCGTAGCCGAAGAACAGCAGGTCGCCGGTGACCGGGTCCTCCTTGGGGTGCGCGGTCATCGCGGAGGTGAGCCGCCCGCCGAAGTCGCACGGCCCGGCCGTCTCCAGCTCCGGGGTGACCTCGTAGGGGAACCCGGCCTCCACCAGCGCCCAGATCTTGCCCGCGTGCGGGACGACGTGCGTGTTGGCCTGCACCGCGCACCGGTCGAAGGTGAGGTCGTCGCGGAGGTAGGGCGCGCCCTTGGTGAACGCGTCCGTCCGGACCCAGCGGTTGCGGTACCACTCGGCCCGGCCGTCGCGCAGCCGCACGCCGTGGATCATGCCGTGGCCGGTGAACCAGTGCCGGCTCGGCTCGCCCGGCTTGGGGTTCGGGCCGTTGCGGAAGTACCGCCCGGTCAGCTCGGTCGGCAGCGCGCCGGTGACGGGCAGGTCGTAGGCGTCGGTCTCGTCGGGGACGGGGGCCAGTGGACCGTCCATCCAGGCGGCGGGGCGTTCTTCGGTGTGCTCGCTCATGCGGTGTGCTCCTCGGGAAGCGGGCGGCCGAGCCCGGCGAAGTGGTGCTCGCGGGCCGCCTCGGACGGCGGGTACGCCGGCATGCCGGGGGAGCCCCTCGCACTGACATTCCACTTCTGACACGTCGAAGCTAGACGTTCCAACTTAGACATGTCAATAGTGAGTGGTAGGCTCCCCGGCATGAGTTTGCGACACGCGATGCTCGGGCTCATCGCCGAGATGGACGGTGCCAGCGGGTACGACCTGCTGCGGATGTTCGAGCTCTCGCTCGGGAACGTCTGGCCGGCCCGGCAGAGCCAGCTCTACGGCGAACTCGGCAAGCTCACCGAGGCCGGGCTCATCGAGGTCGCCGAGGAGGGGCCGCGCGGGCGCAAGGAGTACCGCATCACCAAGGCGGGGCGCGCGGAACTGCACCACTGGATCGTCGACGTGCCCGCCAAGGACAACCGGCGGGACGACGCGCTGCTGCGCGTCTTCTTCCTCGGGCTCGTCGACCCGGGCGAGGCGCAGCGCTACATGCGCGGGCACTCCGACGGGCTGGGCGAGTACCTGGGGGAACTGCTCGCCCTGGAGGACCGGGTGGAGTGGGACGACGACAACCTGTCCGTGTACGGGCGGCTGGTCATCGAGTACGGCAAGCGGTTCGCCGCGATGCGCCGCGACTGGTTCGACTGGGCCCTCCAGGAGATCGAGGCCCTGGAGCGGCGCGAGTAGGGCGCGGGTCGTCCGGCCCGCGCCCCACGTGGAGTGCTCCGCCGGTCAGCGGAAGTCGTCGGCGTGGTCGGCGGCCCACTCGGCGAACGTGCGGGCCGGGCGGCCGGTGATGCGCTCGACCTCGGGGGACACCTCGGTCGGGTGGTCGACGGCGCTCGCGCGCCGGCGGAGCAGGACGTCCACCATGCCCTCGCGCATGTAGGGGCGCGCGAGCATCTCCTCGCGCGCCTCCGCCGGGTCGATCTCCTCGAAGCGCACCGGACGGCCGATCGCCGCGCCGATGAGCGCGGCCTTCTCCGGCTGCGTGAGCTGCTCGGGCCCGCTCAGCACCGGCCGGGCGCCGATGAGTGCGTCGGTGAGCAGCGCCTTCGCGGCGACGGCCGCGATGTCACGTTCGTGGATGGGGGCGAAGCGCGCCGCCGCGTACGGTTCGCGGACGGGTTCGCCCGCGCGGATCTCCTTCCGCCAGCCGAGCGCGTTGGACGCGAACTCGCCGGGGCGCAGGAACGTCCACTCCAGGCCGGACGCCTCGATCGCCCGCTCGATCTCCAGATGGTGCACCGCGAGGTCGTTCGACGGGTCGTCGTCCAGTGCGGCGGAGGACGACAGCATGACGACGCGTCGCACGCCGTGGTCGGCGGCGCGGGGGAGCAGGTCGTCCAGGCCGTGCCAGAACACGGCAGGGTTGAGGAAGAGCGCCGCTATGCCGTCCAGCGGCATGTCGGCGGTGCGGGCGACCTCCGCTTCGGTGGGCAGGCGGGCGGTCGCGGGATCGCGGGTCAGCGCGCGGACCTTCGCGCCGGCGGTGAGCAGTTCGGCGACGAGATGCCGTCCGACGTTTCCGGTGGCTCCGGTGACGAGAATCATGCGGCCAGGTTCAACCAGATGGATGAACTTGTCAAACAGCTGAATGGTTGACCGCGTCAGCAGGACGGATACGATGGGCGCCGTGACGGACACGACGAAACGGCCGCGCCGCGCCCCCGCGCCCGACGAGCGCACGCTCGACGCCGACCGCTCGCGGCGCCTGCTGCTGGACGCCGCGCTGGACGAGTTCGCCGCCAAGGGCTACGCCGGCGCCCGCGTCCAGGACATCGCCGACCGCGCCGGGCTGAACAAGCAGCTGATCAACTACTACTTCGGCGGCAAGGCGGGGCTGTACCGCGAACTGCTCGCGCTCTGGGGCACCCGGAAGGGCGAGATCAACGACCCGTCCCTCCCGATGGAGGAGGTGGCGGTCGGGTACCTGCGGCACATCCTGGACGATCCGCGCGGCACGCGGCTGAGCGCCTGGCGCGGCCTGGACGCGGCGGACGGCGCGTCCGACCCCGGGGACGACCCGTGCGGCCTCGCCGAGGACCTGTCCGACGTCGAGCGGCGCCAGGAGGCGGGCGAGCTGGCCGGCGACCTGGACCCGGCCGCGGTTCGGCTGGTGCTGATGGCGATGACCGCGGCGCCCGTCACGATGCCGCACGCCGTCCGGCGCGTGTTCGGCCTCGACCCGCGGTCACCGGAGTTCCGGGAGCGCTACGCCGAGCAGCTGCGCCGGATCGTCCGGCACCTGGCCGGGCCCTGAGCGGGCGCGGGGTCAGTTCCGCCAGAACTGGAACAGGTAGTGGCCGAGTTCGATCGGGAAGTTGTCGACCGAGCCGCTCACCCGGAACGGGAACCCGTCCAGGCCGATCGCGTCGGTGATGTAGAAGATGACGTTGAAGAAGCCCTCGTTGATCGGGCCCAGCCACAGCAGCGCGATCAGGATCAGGAAGGCGTAGCCGCCGTACGCGCTCGCCTGTGCCGCGAACCGGCGCGGCAGGTACGGCTCGATGATCCCGAAGCCGTCCAGCCCGGGGATCGGCAGCAGGTTCAGCACCGCGGCCGTGACCTGGAGGAACGCCAGGAACGCCAGGCCCGACCAGAACAGCGCGTGGTCCTTGTCGGCGAAGTTCTTGAAGATCACCGCGAGCATCACGGCGAACAGCGCGTTCGACAGCGGGCCCGCCGCCGAGATCAGGCTGTGCCGCAGCCGGCCGCGGATCGCGTGCCGCTCGATCCACACCGCGCCGCCGGGCAGCCCGATGCCGCCCAGCACGATGAACACGACCGGGATGAGGAAGCTCAGCGTGATGTCGGAGTACTTCAGCGGGTTCAGCGTCAGGTAGCCCTTGGCGGCGACGCTGCGGTCACCCGACCGGTAGGCCATGTAGGCGTGCCCGAACTCGTGCAGGCACAGCGACAGGATCCACGCCGAGATCACGAACCCGAACACCGCGATCCGGCCGGGGCGCTCCAGGATCGTCCCGTACCGCCAGGCGATCAGGCCGCACAGCACGGTCGCCGCCACGACCGCGAGGAACACCGGGCTCGGCCGGACGGCCGCGCTCCCCCGCGCCTCGTGTGCAGTCCCGTTCATTCCCGGCCCCTCTCACCGCGCCGCCGTTCCCCCGGCGCACCGTCCCGCCTGATCGTCAACTCGGAAGCTACCTGCTCAACGGAGTTCCCGCGCACCGGAGTTCCGGGCGCCGGGACCGCGGCGCCCGGTCACGGCGCCGCGATCACCGGGACGACGTAGGTGCGCAGGAAGCGGCGCAGCCCGTCGGCGTCCCGGTCCCGGTCCATCACGATCAGCGAGGTGATGATCCGGAAGAGGAACTCGACCGTCCCCTCCACCTCGATGTCGGCCCGCAGCATCCGCTGCCGCTGCGCCTGCTCGAAGTACGGGCGGACGTAGTCGCAGCACAGCGCGAGGACGTGCTCGGCCGCGCCCGCGACCGCCGCCTGCATGTGCCCCGCCGCCTCCGGCACGAGGAAGTGCGCGATGGTCGGCTCGCCGCGCACGTACTCGACCGCGTCCATCGTGCCCTCGACGATCGCCTCCGGCACCGACCGCTCGCGGCGCAGCCGCTCGGCGAGCCGGTCCAGGAAGCGGTGCAGGTCGCGCACCACCACGGCGAGGATCAGCTCGTCCCGCCCGCCGGTGACGCTCCGGTACACGGTGGCGCGCGACAGCCGCGCGGCGGCGGCGATGTCCTCGACGGTCGTCTTCGCGACGCCGAAGCGGCCGAAGCACTCCTCGGCCGCGTCGATGATCCGCTCGCGCGTCGTGTCGGTGGTGACCGGGGGCATGGCAGCACATTACCGGCCGCGAGCGGCCCGTCAGTCCAGGGTGTACTCCAGGGTCCAGCTGTGCCCGCCGTCCGCGGTGACGGTGATCTGGCCGAGGCCGCGGATGCCCGCGAGCTCCCCGGTGCCGGACGTGGGGACGATCAGCCAGCGCAGCCACTGGGTGTCGGACGTCCCGTCCTCGCTGCCCGCGCTGTGCTGGAGCACGAACGTCCCCTCGCGGCCGTGCAGGATGCCCTGGACGCGCTCGATCCCCACGTAGGCGGCGGGGCCGGCGGGCGTCTCCACGGTGATCAGCTCGGTGGTGCTCGTCCCGACCAGGTCGCCGTGGAAGTGCTTGCCCACATGGACGCGGGTGAGCTTGCCGCCGTCCAGTTCCTCGTAGGGCTTCTCGGCTTCCCAAGCCTCGATGTCGAAGGTGCCGCTCGCTTGGAAGGTCATCCCGCCATGATGCACGTCACATCCGACAGTGCGGAATGGGCGACGGGGCGGAATGGGCGACGGGGCGGAATCGGCGGGCAGGGCGGATCGGGCTAGAAGAGGGTGCCCTCGTGTTCGATGCCGCGCAGCGCGTCGTAGTCGAGCGTGACGCAGTCGATGCCGCGGTCGGTGGCGAGGACGCGGGCCTGCGGCTTGATCTCCTGCGCCGCGAACACGCCGCGGACGGGCGCGAGGTGCGGGTCCCGGTTGAGCAGCTCCAGGTAGCGGGTGAGCTGCTCGACGCCGTCGATCTCGCCGCGCCGCTTGATCTCGATCGCGACGGTGGCGCTGTCGGCGTCCCGGCACAGGATGTCGACGGGGCCGATCGCGGTGGGGAACTCGCGGCGGATCAGCGTGTAGCCCTCGCCGAGCGTGGTGATGTGCTCGGCGAGCAGTTCCTGGAGGTGCGCCTCGACGCCGTCCTTCTGCAGGCCCGGGTCGATGCCCAGCTCGTGGCTGGTGTCGTGCAGGACCTCCTCGATGGTGAGGATGAGCCGCTCGCCCGACTTGCCGTGCGTGACCGTCCAGCGCGCGGTGGCGCCGTTCTCGGTGTAGCTCTCCTCGCGCAGCGAACAGGGCGGGTTCATCCAGTTGAGGGGCTTGTAGGCGCGGTCGTCGGCGTGGATGCTCACGCTCCCGTCCGCCTTGATGAGGATCAGGCGGGGGGCCATCGGCAGATGGGCGGTGAGCTTGCCGGCGTAGTCGACGCTGCAGCGGGCGATAACGAGACGCACGCTGCCTCACCTTAGTGCGGCGCCCCGCCTGCTTCAGGCCAGACCGGCGTACCGGCGGCAGTCGTCGTGGTCACTCGGCGTCGGACGTCCTGGCCAGCCCTTCGAGAACGGCCTCGACCGCGCCGGGCGGAACCCCGTCCAGGGTTAGCGTGGAGCGGCCGCCGACACGAATACCGGTCGACAGGCCTGGTGGTAGATGTTGTCTTGGATGTTGCGGGCGGCGTTGATGTCGGCGTTGGCCCGGTGCCCGCAGGCCACGCACCGGAACACCGCTTGGCTCTCGCGGTTTTCCGGGGCGCGGTGCCCGCAGGCGTGGCAGGTCTGCGAGGTGTGGCGTGGATCGACCTTGATGAGGCGGCCGGGGGCTTTGTGCTCCAGCCGCTGGACGAGCCGCCCCCACCCGGCGGCCAGGATCGCCCGGTTGAGGCCGGTCTTGGCGCGCACGCCCGTGCCGGGCGCGTCGATGGTGCCCTTGGCGGACCGGGTCATTGCCCGCACGTTCAAGTCCTCGACCGCGATCAAATCAAAGCCGGCGGCCAGGCGGGTGGTGGTCTTCTCCACCCAGTCGCGGCGCCGGTCGGCCTCCCGCGCTCTGAGCCGCGCGATGAGGGCTCTGATGTGCGCGCGTCGGTTCGAACCCCGTTTCGCGCGCGCGAGTTTGCGCTGGAGCCGACGCAACCGCCCTGCCTCCCAGGCGGTGAGGGAAGGACCGTGCAGGAGTTCGCCGGTGGACAGCGCCGCCGACACGGTCACGCCCCGGTCCACACCCACCGCCTGCCCATTGCCCGGGGCGGGGATGTGCGCGAAGGCCACATGCCAGCGTCGGGCACGGTCACGGGTGACACGGAACGACTTGACCCCGCTGGGGACGGGCCGGGACCAGCGGAACCGCACCCGCCCCACCTTCGGGATCTGCACCTCACCGGTCTTGCGCGACAGGCGCCGCACGTCCCATGTCGGCCGCATTCCCCGACGATCCGGAACGGGGCATCCGTTCCAGAAACCGCGATCATGCCGGACCGGCGCGCCTAAGGCCCTCGAATCGGCACAGATAAGGCGTGCTGCCGATGTCCGGGCGGGGTCCTTAGGACGAGTCTCTTGGATGTCGGGTCGTGCCGAGCGGCCCGGGACATAGGGGGAGGGGCCGTGTTCCACCACGACATCATGCGGTCGGTCATGACCGAGCGGAGCCGCGAGCTGCGGGCCCGCGCCGCGGCCGAGCGTGACGCGCGGTTCGCGCGGCGGGCCCGCGAGTTCTGGGCCGAGCGCGCCGAGCGGTTCGCCGTCCGGCGGAACGTGCGGCGCGACGTCCGGAGCGCGTGCCAGCAGGGCCCGGCGCCGGCGCGGTGACCCCGGCCCCGGCCGGGGCGGGGGAACGACCGGAGGCGGCGCCTAGCGGAATGAAAATCTTTGTCAAGCCTGGAATTCTCCGGGGGCCGTGATTAGCGTCGGCGGGTGGGTGTTCATCCACCACCGGCGAAAGGAACCCCCGCAATGTCTCTCGACGTGACTCCGGAACTGCTCGAGACGGCGCAGCAGGGCGAGGTCGGCGACGCCGCCTTCGTCGAGTGCATCAAGACGTCCCTGCCCTACGCGTGGGACATGATCAGCGGCCTGGTGGCGCGGCTCCAGGTGGACGGCGGCGACTACGCCGACAACCTCACCCCGCCCCCGGACGAGCAGGCCCGCGGCCAGCTGCTCCGCGTCCTCGCGAGCGACGCGATGCGCGGCGCGATGGAGCGCCACTTCGGCGTGAAGCTGGCCTTCCAGAACTGCCACCGGGTCGCCGTCTTCCCGACCGGCGACTCCAGCGCCTACCGGACGTTCGTGACGGCCCGCGAACAGATCCTCAACCAGTCTCCCGAACTCCGCGACTGCTGACCCGCCCGCTCCTGCCGAGACGTGCGGCGCGCCGATCCCCTCGGTGCGCCGCACGTTCTCGTTGTGCGGGCCTCAGAATGCGGCCTCAGAGTGCGGCGCGGACCTTGGGGAGGACGTCGGCGCCGAGGCGGGCGATGTTCTCCAAGGTGCCGGCACGGGAACCGGTCGCCTCAACCAGCAGGATCAGATGCCTGATCCCCGTCTTCTCGACCGTGGTCACCAGCGACTCGACGCAGTCGTCCGGCGAGCCGACGGGATGGATGCCGCACATGCGGCGCACGTAGCCGGCGGGGTCGGGGGTGGGGCGCGGACGGTCGTCCACGGCGACGTATCCGGCCAGGCCGGGGCCGAGCCAGCGGGGCATCTCCGCCATCAGCGTGCCGACGGCCTCGTCGCGGGTGTCGGCCACCTGCGCGACGTGGGTGGAGATGTGCGGGAGGGCGGGGTCGCCGTGCCGGGCGACGGCGGCCGCCTTCTCGTCCGCGTCCACGTGCATGCCGAGCAGCATCGGCAGGCCGCGCTCGGCGGCGAGCGCCTCGGTCTCGGGGGAGGTGCAGGCGACCGTCACCGGGGGCGGGGCAAGCGCGCGCGGGACGACCGGTACCTCACGGAAGCGGAAGTGTTCCCCCTCCCAGGAGACACGGTCAGATCGCAGCCAGGTAAGGAGGAGGTCCAGGGACTCGGCGAAGCCGTGCTCGTAGCGGGGGAGCCCGGTGCCGAACACCTCTAGGTCCCGCCACGGGCCGCCACGCCCGACGCCGAGGCGGAACCGGCCGCCCGACAGCAGCGCCAGCATCGCCGCCTCCTCCGCCAGCGCGACCGGATGCCGGGTGGAGAGCACGCTCACCGCCGTCCCCACGTCGATCCGCTGGGTGACGCCCAGCAGATGTCCCGCCAGGAGTGTCGCGGACGGGACGACCCCGTACGACATGAAGTGGTGCTCGGCCAGCCACACGTCGTCGAAACCGGCGCGTTCGGCGGCGACGGCGGCTTCTACGGTGCGGGAGAGCGCGGCGTGGTCGTCCTGTCCGGGGGCACGGGCCGCGAGGAGGAAGATTCCTAGGCGCACGTCCCCTGTCGTACCCGGGAGCGCGCCTCCCCGCGCCCTCTGCAAGACTGCGAATCATGAGTGAGGGTTCGTTCAGCAGGGTCGGGGTCGTCGGACTGGGCACGATGGGCGCGGGCATCGCCGAGGTGCTGGCGCGCGGCGGCCTCGCGGTCGTGGGCGTCGAGGTGAATCAGGACGCGCTGGAACGCGGGCGCGGGCACCTGGAGCGCTCGACCGGCCGGGCCGTGAAGCGCGGCAAGCTCACCGCGGACGCGCAGCGCGAGATCCTCGGCCGGGTGGCGCTGACCACCGACTTCGCCGACCTCGGCGAGTGCGACCTGGTGATCGAGGCGGTGCCGGAGCGGCTCGACCTCAAGCGCAAGGTCTTCGCCGAGCTGGACAAGGTCTGCCGCGAGGACGCCGTCCTCGCCACGAACACCTCCTCGCTGTCGGTCACCGACATCGCGGTCACCACCGGCCGCCCCAGCAAGATCGTCGGCGTGCACTTCTTCAACCCGGCGCCGGTGATGAAGCTGGTCGAGGTCATCGCCACCGTGCTGACCGAGCCGGACGCCGTCGCCCGCGTCGCCGCCCTGGTGAAGGGCCTCGGCAAGACCCCGGTGACGATCGGCGACCGGGCCGGGTTCGTCGCCAACCGGCTGCTGTTCGGGTACCTGAACCAGGCCGCCGGGATGCTGGAGTCCGGGCACGCGACCCGCGACGACATCGACACCGCGATGACGGCCGGCGCCGGCCTGCCGATGGGCCCGTTCACCCTCATGGACCTGATCGGCCTCGACACCTGCCTGGAGGTGCTCGACGCGATCTACGCCGAGTCGCGCGACCGCCGCCACGCCGCCTCCCCGGTGCTGCGCGAGCTCGTCACCGCCGGGCTGCTCGGCCGCAAGACCGGCCGCGGCTTCTACTCCTACGACGCGTCCGGGGGCGACGAGCCCGCGGCGGCGGCCGGGGAGCCGCCGGTCGTCGGCATCGTCGGCGTCGGCCCGCTCGCCGACGCGCTCGCCGCGCTGTGCGACCGGGCGGGCGCGTCCGTCCGCGACTCCGCCGCCGACCTCGCCGGCTGCGACCTGGTCGTCGAGGCCGCGGAGGACACCGAGGCCGCGCGGGCGCTGCTGTCGGCCGCCGCGCAGGCCGCCAAGCCGGACGCCGTGCTGCTGGTCACGTCCGTGGGCGGCTCGGTGATCGAGCAGGCCATGGCCACCGGGCGTCCCGCCGACGTCGTCGGGCTGCACCTGCCCGACCCCGCCGGGACCCTCGCCGAGATCGCCGCGACGGTCGCGACCGGGCCGGACGTCGCCGACCGCGCCGCCGCCCTGCTCGCCGGGCTCGGCCTCACCACCGTCCGCTGCCGCGACCGCGCCGGGTTCATCGTGGACGCGCTGCGCTTCCCGTACCTGAACGACGCCGCCGCCATGCTCGGCGCCGGATACGCCGACGCCGACTCGATCGACGCCGCGATGACGCTCGGCTGCGGCTACCCGACCGGCCCGATCGCCGACCTCGACCGCCTCGGCCTGGACCGCGCCGTGACCGTCCTGCGCGCCCTGCACGCCGAGACGCGCGAGCCGGCGCTGGCCCCGGTGCCGCTCCTCGCCGAGCACGTGACGGCGGGCCGCCCGCTGCGATAACCGTCCTCCAGCCCCGCCCACATATCCTCGAAGGCATGAGCCCCCGCAAGAACCGCCGTGCCGTTTCCGGACGTCCCCAGACGGGCGGCGGGTCGTGGGCGCAGGAGACCGAGGAGGGGCCGGACGGCGAGTGGATCGTCCGGACGATCTCGGGCGCCGGTTCGGCCAAGGCGTACCGGTGCCCCGGCTGCGACCAGGAGATCCCGCCCGGCGTCGGGCATCTCGTCGCCTGGCGGGCCGGCGAGGGCGGCGACGACCGGCGGCACTGGCACCGCCCGTGCTGGCAGGCCCGCACCCGGCGCGGCCCCCGCGTCCAGCGGTCGCGCAACGCCCCGCGTTACTAAGGAGACCCATGGCGGAGATCAGGGCGGCGACGGTGCTGCCGGCGCGGCGCGAGGACATCGTGCTGCACACGTCCGACGGGCTGGAGCTGGTCGGTGAGCTGGCGCTGCCGCCGGAGCGGCCGCCGGTCGCGACGCTGGTGTGCCTGCACCCGCTGCCGACGGCCGAGGGCATGATGGACAGCCACGTCCTGCGCAAGGCGTCCTACCGGCTGCCCGCCCTCGCCGACGTCGCCGTGCTGCGGTTCAACACGCGGGGGACGACGTCGGCGCGCGGCACGAGCGAGGGCGAGTTCGGCGACGGCGAGACCGAGCGGTTCGACGTCGCGGCGGCGCTGGAGTACACCGAGTACCACGACCTGCCGCGGCCGTGGCTGCTCGGCTGGTCGTTCGGCACCGAGCTGGCGCTGAAGTGGGGCCGCGACCCGCTGGTGGAGGGCGCGATCCTGCTGTCCCCGCCACTGAAGCGGGCGGACGACGCGGACCTGGACGCGTGGGCCGAGGACGGCCGTCCCCTGGTGGCGCTCGTGCCGGAGTTCGACGACTACCTGCGCCCGGCCGAGGCGCAGGAGCGGTTCAAGCGCGTCCCGCAGGCCGAGGTCGTCGCGGTGGACAAGGCCAAGCACCTGTGGGTGGGCGAGCCCTACGTCCGGATCGTGCTGAACGAGATCGTCAAGCGGGTCGCGCCGGCCGCCCACCCGCTCCCCACTGAATGGGACGAACCGGACAGATAGCCACATGCGGCCAGTCACGGCCACTCCCGTCCCACCGGCTCCAGAGCGGGTAAGGATCTGCTTCGTGGACGCCGACCGGGAGGACCGCCCGTGACCGTGCAGCTGTACGCCAGGGACGTCGGCACCGGAACCCCGCTCGTCCTGCTGCACGCCTTCCCGCTCTCGTCGGCGATGTGGCTCGCCCAGCGGGAGGGGCTCGCCGGCCGGTTCCGCGTCATCACCCCCGACCTGCGCGGCTTCGGCGGATCCGTGCTCGGCGACGACGAGCCCTCGATCGACGCGATGGCCGACGACGTCGCCCGCGCCTGCCGCGCCCTCGGCGTGCGGCGCGCCGTCATCGGCGGCCTGTCCATGGGCGGGTACGTCGCGATGGCGCTGTGCCGCCGCCACCCCGACCTCGTCCTCGGGCTGGTGCTCGCCGCCACCCGCGCCGCCGCCGACACCGAGCAGGTCCGCGCGAACCGGCTCCGGCAGGCCGACCGGCTCGACCTCGACGGCGGCCCGCAGGTGCTGGTGGAGGAGGTGCTGCCCGGCCTCGTCGGGCCCACCACCTACCGGCAGCGCGCCCTCGTCTACGGGCGGGTGCGCGGCCTCGTCCAGGCGACGCCGCCGCGCGCCGCCGCGTGGGCCCAGCGCGCCATGGCCGGACGCCCCGACGCGTTCGGCACGCTGCGCGAGGTGCGGGTGCCCGCCCTCGTCATGGTCGGCGACGAGGACGCGCTCGCCACCGAGGCGGAGGCCCGCGCCATGGCGGACGCGCTGCCGAACGCCGAACTGATGGTCGTCCCGCGCGCCGGGCACCTGTGCGCGATCGAGCAGCCGGACCTGTTCAACCAGGCGGTGGCCGAGTTCGCCGCCGCCCTCGCCCGGACCGCCCGCTGACCCGTCCCCGCGCGGAGCGCCCGCCGCGCTACAGCGTCTCCTGGCGCGGCATGACGACCTCGCGGACCAGCAGCGAGATCGCCGCCGCCGTCGGGATCGCCAGCAGCGCGCCGACCACGCCGAGCAGCGCCGCGCCGACCAGCGCCGCCACGATCGTCACCGCGGGCTGCACGTCCACCGTCCGCTTCATCACGCGCGGGTAGACCAGGTAGTTCTCCACCTGCTGGTAGATCACGTAGAAGATCACGCAGGCGATCAGGTCGGTGGTGTTCCCGGTGAGGAACGCGACCAGGCACACGATCACCGCGCCGATCGTCGCGCCGATCAGCGGGATCAGGTCGGTCACCGCGACGATCAGCGCCAGCGCGAGCGCGTACTTCACCCCGAGGATCGACAGGAAGATGTACGAGCAGACGCCCGCGATGAACGCGATCGTGAACTGCCCGGCGACGTAGCCGCCGATCCGGTCCAGGATCTCGTCGCCGAGCAGGGCGACGCGGGCGCGGCGGGAGCGCGGTGCCAGCTTGTAGAAGAACGTCTTGATCTGCGGCAGCGAGCTGAGGAAGTACAGCGTCAGGATCAGGATCGTGATCGTCTGGAAGATGCCGCTGATCGCGACCTTGCCGATGCCGGTGGCGGTGTCGGTGAGGCCCTTCTGGAAGCCCTCGCTGTTCACCGCCTTCTCGGCGCGCTCCAGCAGCCCGTAGCGCTTGTCCCACTCGGCGAGGGTCTTGTTGTCCTGCAGCTGCTGGACGTACTCGGGGATGTTGTGCCGCAGCTCGGTGACCTGCTCCGACACCGGCTGGACGAGCGAGGCGACGAACCCCGCGAAGAACATGATGACGACGAGGAACACCGTCGCGACCGCGGCGCTGCGCGGGAACCCGAACCGGCGCAGCCGCTCCACCGCCGGGTTGAGGCCGACCGCGAGGAACATCGCGACGACGAGCATCACGATCGTCGACTTGGCGTTGGTGGCCGCCCGCACGAGCAGCCAGGCCGTCATGACGCCGAGCGCGGCGGTGAAGCCGAACACGAACGGGTGCGCGCGGCCGAGCGGCTCCCCGGGCCGGCCGAACGGGAACCGGTGGTCGACGCCGGCCTCGCGGCGGCGCTGCTCGACGTCGTGCGCGGGGTCGGGCGCGTCCGGCCCGGCGGGGGCCTGCTCGGCGACCGCCACAGGCGCGGGCAGGGCGACCGGGGCGCCGGTCGCGGGGTCGCGCTCGCCCACGGGCTCGGCGGCCTCCTCGGGCGTCAGCGCACCGCTCGGCGCGACGCTCTCAGCGCCGTCGCCGCCTTTCCCGCTGTCACCGGCGCCGCCGTCTTTCCCGCCGCCGCCGTCTTTCCCGGCGCTGCCGTCTTTCCCGCTCTCGTCGCCGCTCTCGTCGCCCTCGCCGTCGCCCGAGGTGCCGGTGTGGTCATCGGTGACCGTGTCGTCGTCGGGGGGCGGGGTGGGGGCGGGGACGCGGTGCTCGCCCGCCGGCCGTCCCGTGCCGGGCGCCGCCTCCGGCTCGTCTTCGCGGGAGGTCTCGTCGGGCACGCCGCTCTCCTCTTCGTCCTCTGCCTCGCCGATGCGACGTGGTCACGCGCGGGTCATGGTTCGGGGCCGTCGGACCGACGTCCCACGGTGGTAAGACGAAGGAAAGCCTAGAGGCGTTCACCGCCTCTAGGCTCTCCTCGACGCCGTGCTCAGGAACTCACTCCTGCCACCAGTCCTCGTCGTCCTCCTCGGACTTCTTGGCCTGGGCCTGCTTGGCGGGCGCGGCCTTCGCGGCGGCCGGCTGCTGCTGCTTCTGCTGCGCCGGGGCCGGCTTGGGCTCGGCCGCCGGGATCGCGGCCTTCTCCGGGGGCGCGGCCAGCTCGGGCTCGCCGCCCATCGTCGGCGCGACGCCGCCGATGAGCTGGCGCAGCTGGTTGAGGTGGCTGGTGATGCTGTCGCGCTGCCGGGTGAGCTCGTCGACCTGGCGCTGCGCCGCCGTCCGGACGCGGTCGGCCTCGGCCTTGGTCTCGGCGAGCAGCTGCTCGGCCTGCGCCTTGGCCTCGGCGATCACGTTGTCGGAGTTCTTGCGCGCGTTGGCCATCAGCTGCTTGGCGTGCGAGTCGGCCTCGCGCCGGGTCTGCTCGGCCTGCTGGGTCGCCTTCGCGGCGCGCTGCTCGGCGGACGCGGCGCGCTGCTCGGCCTCGGCGACCAGCTTCTGCGTGGCGGCCTGCGCCGCGGAGTGCCGCTCGGCGTCCTGCCGGTCGGCCTCCTCGCGGCGGGCGGCGAGCTGGATCTCGAACTCGGCCTCGGCCTGGGCGCGCTGGGCCTCGCTCTCCTCCAGGATGCGCTGGGCCTGCGCGCGCATCTCGTCGGCCTGCCGCTTGGCCGTGGTGAGGATCTCGTCGCGCTCGCGCTTGGTGGACGCGCGCAGCTGCGCGACCTCGCGCTCGGTGGTGGTGCGCAGCTTGGCGATCTCGCGCTCGGCGCCCGCCCGCTTCTCGGCGACCTCGTGGTCGGCGGTGGCGCGCAGCTTGGCGACCTCGCGCTCGGTCGTGGAGGTCAGCTCGTCGGCCTCGCGGCGGGCCGAGGTGCGCACCTCCTCGGCCTCGCGCTCGGCCGCGTTGCGCATGTCGTCGCCCTCGCGCTGGGCGGTGGCGCGCAGCTCGGCGGCGTCGTTCTCGGCCGTGGCGCGCTGCTCGGCGGCGTCGACCTTGGCCGCGGCCTTGATCTCGTTCGCCTCGGAGCGGGCGGCCTGCACGAGCTCGGTGGCCTGCTCCTCGGCGAGCCGCAGCAGCTGCTCGATGCGGGCACCGAGACCGGAGTACGTGGGACGTTCCTGCTCTTGCAGCTGACGATGGGCGTCCGACAGCTCCCGCTGCAGGGCCTGTGTCTGCTCGCGGGTCTGCCGCACCTCGTTGTCGAGCTGCTTGATGTGCTCGTCGACCTGGTGCCGGTCGTAGCCGCGAAGCACCACGTCGAACTCGCGCGGGGGCGTGTCTTCAAAGAAGTTGCTGAGCTGGGCGTCGATGTCGGACTGCATGTGGCTCAATCCTGATGTGACGGGGCTACGGGTGGTTCCGGGGACCGGTTGAACGCCTGGCATGAACGGCGCAGTGCCCCAGGACCTCTTCCGGCGAATGAAGCGTACTCCGGACACTGCCGTGTTGGGGGCTCATCTTGACGCGCTGCGTGGAATGTCCGGTTTGTTGCCGTGTTCGGGTGCGGGAAGGGTGCCCAGGTACCTGGGGGGCAAATGCACCAGATGTGTCCGAACGGTCACAGAGCGGCGGTCACGGGCCCGCCGCCGCCCGCCGTGATATCGAACACGTCACGATCCGGTCGCGCCCCCGGCCGCGCCCGGCGCGCGTGATCATTCCGCGTCGCGGCGCTTCTGCACGAGCTCCGTCAGCACGCCGTGGCAGTCCTTCGGGTGCAAAAAGTTGATCAAGGATCCCATGGATCCGTTGCGCGGCGCGTCGTACAGCACACGCACGCCCTTGCCCGCGATGCCGGCCGCCTCGTCGGCGACGGTCCCGTCCGTCCCGAACGCGATGTGGTGGACGCCCTCGCCGTTCTTCGCCAGCCACTTGGCGACCGCCGAGTCCTCCCGGATCGGCTCGATCAGCTGCAGGTAGCTCGCCGCCCCGTCCCCGGTCTCGTTGATCTTGAGCATGCACTCCCGGACGCCCTGCTCCTCGTTCACCTCGAAGTGCGCGTCGGTGAAGCCGTAGGTGGCCTTGTAGAACTCCACGGTCGCGTCCAGGTCGTGACAGGCGATGCCGATGTGGTCGATACGGGTCAGCATGGGCTTTCTCCCTACTAGGACGGCCAGGCGGGGGCGAACCGAACCGGTCGGCGTTCCCCTGGGTATGGTGGCAAACGTCGGCGCAGCACCACCTGGAGGGCCCCCAACATGACCGCTACGTCCGTGATCGTCGCCGGTGCGCGCACCCCCGTCGGGCGCCTGATGGGCTCGCTGAAGGACTTCTCCGCGGCCGACCTCGGCGCGCACGCGATCAAGGCCGCGCTGGAGCGGGCCGGGGTCGCCGGCGACCAGGTGCAGTACGTGATCCTCGGCCAGGTGCTGCAGGCCGGCGCGGGGCAGATCCCGTCCCGGCAGGCGGCGGTCAAGGCGGGCATCCCGATGAGCGTCCCGTCGATCACGATCAACAAGGTGTGCCTGTCCGGGCTGGACGCGATCGCGCTCGCCGACCAGCTCATCCGGGCCGGCGAGTTCGACATCGTCGTGGCGGGCGGCATGGAGTCGATGACCCAGGCCCCGCACCTGCTGCCGAAGTCGCGCGGCGGCTACAAGTACGGCTCCGTCGAGGTCCTCGACCACATGGCCTACGACGCGCTCACCGACGCCTTCGACGGCATCGCCATGGGCGAGTCGACCGAGCACCACAACGCCAGGCTCGGCATCTCCCGCGAGGAGCAGGACGAGTTCTCCGCGCGGTCCCACCAGCGCGCCGCCGCCGCCATCAAGAACGGCGTGTTCGACGACGAGATCGCGCCGGTCGAGATCCCGCAGCGCAAGGGCGACCCGATCGTGTTCGCCAAGGACGAGGGCGTCCGCGCCGACACCACGGCCGAGGGCCTGGCCCGGCTGCGCCCCGCGTTCAGCAAGGACGGCACGATCACGGCCGGCTCGTCCTCGCAGATCTCCGACGGCGCCGCCGCGGTCGTCGTGATGTCCAAGGCCAAGGCCGAGGAGCTGGGCCTCTCCTGGATCGCCGAGATCGGCGCGCACGGCAACGTCGCGGGCCCCGACAACTCGCTGCAGTCGCAGCCGTCCAACGCCATCAAGCACGCGCTCGGCAAGGCGGGCCTCACCGTCGACGACCTCGACCTGATCGAGATCAACGAGGCGTTCGCGTCCGTGGGCATCCAGTCGATGCGCGACCTCGGCGTCTCCGCGGAGAAGGTCAACGTCAACGGCGGCGCCATCGCGCTCGGCCACCCGGTCGGGATGTCCGGCGCGCGGATCGTCCTGCACCTCGCCTACGAGCTGAAGCGCCGCGGCGGCGGCACCGGCGCCGCGGGCCTGTGCGGCGGCGGCGGTCAGGGCGACGCGCTGATCATCCGCGTGCCCACCGCGTAACGCCCGCCACCGCTCACTGGGCGCTGGGCTGCTGGACGGTCACCGTCGTGAAGCCCAGCGCCTTGAGCATGTTCTCCAGCATCGTCTTGGTGTTGGCATCCGCGCGCTGCGTCAGCCCGCTCTGCGCCGCGGCCGTCTGGATCTTCTGGGACGCGAGGACGTAGAGCTGCTGCTGGTTGTTCGGGTTGCTGCTGAAGAAGTCGCCGAAGCGGTCGATGAGGCCGCGCTCGGTGGCGTAGACGTAGCTGGTCTTCGGGTCCAGGTTCGTCTTCTCCAGCTGCGCGCGCGGAAGCGTGATGGTCGCGGCCGTCCGGTCCTCGTTGACCTTGACGGCGCCCGAGGCGAGCTGGGAGAAGTCCACGTAGGCGTCGACCGTGCCGTTCCCGACGAACAGCGTCCGCTTGCCGCGCAGCGAGCCGGGCAGGAACTTCGCGTCCTTCTCCAGGTCGACGATGACCTGGAAGCTGCCGCTCGCCGCCTCGTAGCGGTGCAGGTCGCGGATCGACTTCAGCAGGACGGGCCCGCTGCGGTCCTTCGTCTCCTCGGCGAACGGGTTCAGCCACCCCGGCAGGCCGCGCAGCGCCTGCTGCGCGAGCAGCACCAGAGCGACGGTCGCGACGACCAGGACGAGGGGGGTCACCAGGCCGCGCCGGGGAGCGCGGGACGGCGTGGGGGGTGCGTCGTTCTTCGGTTCGGCGTCGGCCATGCCCCTCACATTCCCGGCATCCCGGTCCTCCTATCCGGCAAGGCGGTGACGTCGGCGTGTTCCCACGTGGTCCCGGGTGTGATCAAGGCCATAGGTACGGCCGAAACCCCGTGCCGCGATCGACCGTTGACGGGACGTGGACATGATTCGTGTTTTCCGGTTCGTCTCCGTCGCGGAGGCGATCTCGTTCCTTCTCCTGCTGCTGGTCGCGATGCCGCTGAAGTACGGCGCGGACGCGCCGGTGGGCGTCCAGCTGATGGGGCCGGTGCACGGAGTCCTGTTCATCGCCTACGTGGGGCTCGTCTTCCTCGTCCGGGAGCAGCTCCAGTGGGACATCAAGCGCACGGTCCTGGCCCTCGGAGCCGCCGTCCTTCCGGTGGCCCCGTTCTTCGTGGAACGCCACTGGGCCCGGCCCGTGACGCCCGCCGCCGAGCCGCAGCCGGCCGGGCGGGCCTGAAAGACTCCTGCGTGGCCGCGGCAGGCTGGGGGTGGCCGCCGCGGTCACGCAGGGGACAAACCCTTTTCATGTCCGGCTGACCTTCACGTGAGATTGAGGTTCACGTCCGGTTGAGCGTCCGGCGGGACATCTCCGGCGCGCGGTGCTTCTTGGGCCGGGTCGGGCGGAAGTCGTCCGGGCCGAGGGCGCAGTTCCGGTACTCGGTGAAGTGGTGGCGCAGCCACGCGCGGCGCCACTGCTCGCTCCAGGACGCGAACCGGCGGGCCGCGCGGGTGTCGTCGATGGACGGGGGATCGTCGCCGAGCAGCCACGCGTCGACCAGCGCCCGGTAGCCGCCGGGGGAGGCGGCCGCGCACATGCTCGGGTCCTTGAGGGCGTGGCTGATCTGGCGGGCGGCGCGCGCGGCGTATCCGGGGGAGAGGCCCTCGTCGAGGTGGACGAAGGCGGTGCCGCCCGTGACCTCGACGGGCGCCCAGCCGGGACGCTGCCGCACCGCCGTGAACGCGCCGGGGGTCCCGTTCAGCCGCGCGGCGAGGGGGACCATCTCCTCCGTCAGCCGAGGCAGCGCGTTCTGCAGCGCCGGGTGCACGCACACGACCAGCGGCCACTCCCGGCAGACGGGCTCGGCGTCGGCGGCCCGGACCGCGGCGCCGCCGGAGTCGTGCAGGCCGAGCGTGGCGGTGCCGGTCGCGGCGAGCGCGGCGGCCAGCGGCAGGACGAGCAGGAACCGCCGCGTCGCCCACAGCACGTAGCCGAGGATCAGCGCGGCCGTCAGCCCGGCCGTCCAGGCGACCTGGTCGGCGAACACCCGGGGGCGCAGGGTGGTGAACAGGTCGATGCGGGGGAACGCGGCCGGGGGGAGCAGGCTCCACCACGACACGCCGGGGATGCGCAGCGCCGCCCACATCGCCGTCGCGCCGAACGCCAGCGGCGCCGTCGCGCGGTGCGGGACGACGCGGCCCGTGAGGTAGCCGACGACGACGTGCAGGACGAGCGCGCCCGCCCCCGCGGCGACGCCCAGCGGCTGCGGGTGCCCGGCCCCGTCCCGCGCCAGCGTGACGGCGGCGGCGAGGCCCGCGATCGCGGCGTAGGAGACGAGCGCCGCCGAGGACAGCAGCAGCAGGTCGAACAGCACGCCCGTGGCGGGCGAGCGCGCGGTGAGGTCGCGCAGGTAGTCGAGCGGGCGCTCGCGGACCGCCGCCCACGCCGCCAGCGCGGCGGCGACGGGCCCGAGGAAGCGGACGGCGTTGACCAGCGCGACGACCGTGTTGTCCCAGTACGCGGCGGACGGCCGGAGCGCCGGAAGCGCCGCCGCCGTCCCGACCAGGGTGAGGACCGGCACCGCGACCAGCAGTGCCGTGCGACGGGCGTCCAGCCGGAGCACCCGCCCGAACGAGCCCCTGCGCCAGGTCGCCGTGCCTGCGCAGGACGAGCGGCGACAGCGGCCCGCGCCCGTCGCCGAGCACGTCGATGCGCTCCAGCGCCTC
>NZ_JBFARO010000062.1:0-45943 GCF_040677125.1 Actinomadura sp. NPDC049382 | reverse complement strand
GCGCGGTCGTGCGGGTGCCGGCGTCGGCGGTGACGGCGGCGCCGAGCCAGTCGGCCAGCCGCACGGCCGCGTCGCCGTGCCGGACGGCGCCGCCGACCAGCCGCAGCGAGACCAGCACGCCGCACAGGATGTCGTCGCCGGACGGCGTCAGCCCCGGCCCGAGGCCGACGATCCGCTCGGCCGCCTCCACCGCGCCCGCGAGGTCGCCGGCCGCGCACGCGGCCGCGAGCGCGCCGGGGTCGGGATGCCCGTCCAGGCCGCCGCGCACCGGCTCGCCGGCGGCGAGCACGCCGGCCGCGGCCAGCTCCGCCTCCAGCGCGCGGACGCCGCGGGCGAGCGCGGCCGGGTGCGGCACCGCGAGCGCGGGCGAGGGGTCCCACCAGCGGCGGACGCGCACGCTCAGCCCGTCCGCCTCCACCCGGCCCTCGCCGACGAGGGCGTCCCCGCCCTCGCGGACCGACCGGAACGGGTGCTCGCGGCGCGTCGCGACGACGACCACCGCGTTCGGCAGACGCCCGGCGTCGGAGGTGACGACGGCGAGCACGCGCGGCTCGGGGCCGCCCCGCATCTCCAGGTACACCGCCGAGGGGAACACGGCGATGACGCGGGCCGCGCGGCGCGGCGGGTCCAGCAGCGGGCGCAGCGCGAGGCTCGCGGCGCCGGCGGCGGGCGGCCGCCGCCGGGGTCCGGCCGGGAGCGGGATGGGGTCGCGGACGAGGGCGGTCACGGATCCTCCCGAGGCCGGTGTCGGCGGCCGCCCGGCGCGCGGGCGGCCCGGCCTCGCGACGACGGTAGAACGGCCCCCGCGGCGGTCGTATGGAGAAAGCTGCCAAGGATGGTTGTCATCGTTCGTCTTTGTTGTCATTTTTGATCAGGAACCGGTAGCGATCACGTCGTCACGGACGATGTACGCACCAAAAGCGAGGTGACCCCTGGCATGAGCTACACCACAGCCGATCCGGGCCCACCGGCCCTGCGGCTCGCGAGTACCGGAACACTGACCTACGGCCTGTCGGTGGGCGAGGTCCTCGGCGTCAGCACCCTCAACGGCGCCCGCCTCATCGCCGGCCGTGCCGGCCTCGACCGCGTCGTCCAGCGGCTCAACGTGATGGAGGTCCCCGACATCCTGTCGTGGGTCAAACCGAACGAGCTGCTCCTCACCACCGGCTACCCCCTCCGCAACACCCCCCAGTCGCTCGACAACCTGGTCGCCGACCTCGACGAGCGCGGCCTCGCGGCCCTGGCCATCAAGCTGGGCCGCTACCTCGACTCCCTTCCCGCCGAGATGATCGCGCAGGCGGACCGGCGCGGCTTCCCCCTGATCCTGCTCCCCAACGACGTCGGCTTCGACGACATCCTGAACCAGGTCCTGACCGACATCCTGAACCGGCAGGCGGCCGTGCTCGCCCGCACCGAGGAGGTGCACCGGGCGCTCGTGCAGATCGTGCTGTGCGGCGGCGGCCTCCAGGAGGTCGTGGACGAGGTCGCGACCCTGCTGGACGTGGCGGTCGTGGTGCTGGACGGCGAGCAGCGGGTGCTCGCCGGCGCCGGGCCCGACGAGCACGTCCAGGCGATGCGCGCGTTCGACGCGGGCCGGCACGCCGCCTGCGGGCGCGGCGGCTGCGGCGTCATCGGCGCGCACGGCACCGGCGACCACCTGGTGGTGCCGGTGATGGCCGGCGGCTTCGACCACGGCCGGATCGTCGCTTTCAGCCCCGGCGGCACGCTGCGCGGCACCGACCTCGGCATCCTGGAGCGCGCCGCGACCGTCGCGGCGCTGGTGGTGACCAAGCAGCAGGCGGTCGCGGCGGTGGAGAGCAAGTACCGCGCCGACTTCCTGCGCGACATCCTCGCCGGGCGGGCCGGCGAGGACGCCCGGGTCGTCGCGCACTGCGGCGGGTTCGGCTGGGACCTGGACCGCCCGATGATGGTGGTCGTGGCCGAGCTGGACGGCCGCCCGCGCGGCGCCGAGCCCGAGGGCAAGGGCCGCGCGAAGGCCGCCGAGCCGGAGGGCCGGGGCCGCGGCGCGGAGGAGCGCTCCGCGCAGGAGCGGCTCGCCGCCGCGTGGACGACGGCCGTCCGCAGGCACGACAAGGGCGCCGCGGTCGCGAGCTTCGCGCACGAGGTCGTCGCGGTCGTCGGCGCGGACGGCGGCGACCCCGCCGAATGGGCGGCCGGGCCGGTGCAGGCGATGGTGAAGGAGGCTTCGTCGATCTTCGCCGAGCACCTGCCGGTGCGGCGGACGTTCTCCACCGGCATCAGCCGGACGGTGGCGTCCCCGGCGGCGCTGCCGGAGGCGTACGAGCAGGCGGTGAAGGCCGTCCGGGTCGGCCGCCAGCTGAACGGCGCGGGCGCGCGGGCGCACTTCGACCAGCTCGGCGTGTACCGGCTGCTCAGCCTCGTGTCGGACCCGGACGAGCTGCACGCGTTCGTCCGCGAGACGCTCGGCGACCTCGCCGCCGACGACGAGCCGGAGCTGGTGGACCTGCGCAGGACGCTGCAGGTGCTGCTGGAGACCAACCTCAACGTCGCCGAGACGGCGCGCCGGCTGCACTTCCACTACAACACGCTGCGGTACCGCATCGGCAAGCTGGAGCGGATGCTCGGGGCGTTCACGGAGGACGCGCATCTGCGGCTCAACCTCACCCTCGCTCTGCACGTTCTGCGCATGCGCGGTATCTGAGCGTAGTGCACCGGGGCGCACACCGGCCGGTCCTCTCAATCGGCGCGGCGGGGTTTGGCAGAAGTCGCCGATGCCCGCCTGTCAGGGTAGATCTACCTTGCCCGCATGAACGCGCTCGGCTGAGCAGGAGGAACCCCGCATGGTGATCGGCTGGAAGCTGCACGGCGACGGACGCACGCCGCCGCCCGGGGAGGTCGTCCGGCCGGACGAGCGGCTGTCGTGGCCGCGGACCGCCGGCATCGGCGCGCAGCACGTGGTGGCGATGTTCGGCGCCACGTTCGTGTTCCCCGTGGTGATGGGGCTGGACCCCAACCTCGCGATCATGATGTCCGGGGTCGCGACGGTGCTGTTCCTGCTGATCGTCGGCGGCCGGGTGCCGAGCTACCTCGGCACGAGCGCCTCGTTCGTCGGCGCGGTCGCGGCGATCCGCGCGGCGGGCGGCGACAGCGCGACCGTGACCGGCGCGATCCTCGTCGCGGGCGCGGTGCTCGCACTGATCGGCGTGCTGATCCACTTCGCCGGCGGCGAGGTCATCCACCGGGTGTTCCCGCCGGTGGTGACGGGCGCCGTGGTCATGCTGATCGGCTTCAACCTGGCCCCGGTGGTCGCCACCGTCTACTGGCCGCAGGACCAGTGGGTCGCGCTCGCGACGCTGGGGTTCGCCGTCCTGGCCGCGGTGCTGCTGCGCGGGTTCTGGGCGCGGATCACGATCCTGCTGGCGCTCGTGTTCGGGTACGCCCTTTCGTGGATTCTCGACAAGACCGCCGGCATGGTCACGTCAGTCCTTCCCGGGCAGAACCTGCTGGACGGGGCGGGCAAGGCGTGCCCTGCGGAGGGCCCGTACTGCGTCGCGACCGCGTTCCCGCACGAGCGGGTCGACTTCTCGGGCGTGAAGGCCGCCGACTGGTTCGGGTTCCCGAGCCTGCACGGCCCCGACTTCAAGACCTCCGCGATCCTGCTGGCGCTGCCCGCGGTCATCGCGCTGATCGCGGAGAACACCGGGCACGTCAAGGCGGTGTCGGCGATGACCGGCGACGACCTGAACCCCGTCCTCGGCCGCGCGATCACCGCGGACGGCATCGGCACCACCCTCGCCAGCGCGGTCGGCGGCTCGCCCACCACCACCTACGCCGAGAACATCGGCGTCATGGCCGCGACCCGGATCTACTCGACGGCCGCCTACTACGTCGCCGCGATCGTGGCGGTGCTGTTCGGGCTGTGCCCCAAGTTCGGCGCGCTCGTCGCCGCGACGCCGGGCGGCGTCCTCGGCGGCATCACCGTCGTGCTGTACGGGATGATCGGGCTGCTCGGCGCGAAGATCTGGATCGAGAACCGGGTCGACTTCGCCGACCCGGTCAACCTCGTCCCGGTCGCCGCCGCGATCATCCTGGCGATCGGGAACGTGACGCTGCAGATCACCGACGACTTCCCGCTCCAGGGCATCGCGCTCGGCACGATCGCCGTCCTGGTCGGGTACCACGTCCTCAACGTGCTGCGCAGACCGGACGACTCGGGCGGCGGCGTCATCGCGCCCGCGGAGAAGGAGATCGGCGGCCCGGTCCGCCCGGCCCCGAACACGCCGGCCCCGAACACGGACGCGGGCTGACACGTGAAGCCGCCGCCGTTCGGCTACCACGCGCCCGGCACGGTCGCCGAGGCCCTGGACGCGCTGGCCGCCGCGCCGGGCGGCAAGGTCCTCGCGGGCGGCCAGAGCCTCATCCCGCTGCTGAACATGAGGCTCGCCGCGCCGTCCGACCTGGTCGACATCAACCGGATCGCCGAGCTCGACACCCTGCGGGCGGAGGACGGCGGCGTCCGGGTCGGCGCGCTCGCCCGGCACGCGCGGGTGGAGCGGTCGGCGGAGGCGGCGGCCGTCCAGCCGCTGCTCGGGCAGGCGCTCCGCCACGTCGCGCACCCCGTGATCCGCAACCGGGGCACGGTCGTCGGCAGCCTCGCGCACGCCGACCCCGCCGCCGAGCTGCCCGCCGTGCTCGCCGTCCTCGGCGGGACGGTCGAGGCGGTGTCGGCGGCGGGGCGCCGGACCATCCCCGCCGCCGGGTTCTTCGCCGGCCCGCTGGAGTCGGCGCTGGCACCGGGCGAGCTGGCCGTCTCCGCGTTCTTCCCGGCGGCGCCGCCCCGCACGGGCACCGCGTTCACCGAGACGGCGCGGCGCCACGGCGACTACGCGCTCGCCGGGGTCGCCGCCGTCGTCACCCTCGACGGGGACCTGCGTGTCGCCGCGGCCCGCGCCGGGTACCTCGGTATCGCGGCGACACCGCTGGTGTTCGACCTGACCGGCGCGGCCGGGCCGGACGGCGACTGGGCGGCCGCCGCCGCGCACGTCCGCGACCGGATCGACCCGGAACCCGACATCCACGCCGGCGCCGACTACCGGCGGCACCTGACCGGCGTGCTCACCGAGCGGGCGCTGCGCGCGGCGGCGTCCGAGGCATTGCTGAAGGCGGAGGCGCCGCGGAAGGCGGGGGACTGATGGAGGAGCGCTTCGACGTCGCGCTGACCGTCAACGGCACGTACCGCACGGCCAGCGTCCCGGCCCGGCGGCTGCTGTCGGACCTGCTGCGGCACGACCTCGGGCTCACCGGCACGCACGTCGGCTGCGAGCACGGCGTCTGCGGCTGCTGCACCGTCCTGCTGGACGGGGAGCCGGTGCGGTCGTGCCTGATGTTCGCCGTCACCGCCGCCGGGCACGAGGTCACCACCGTCGAGGGCCTCGCCGCCGAGGACGGCACGCCGTCGCCGGTGCAGCGCGCCTTCCGCGAATGCCACGGCCTGCAGTGCGGCTTCTGCACGCCCGGCTTCCTCTGCACGGTCACGGCGCTGCTGCGGGAGACGCCGCGCCCGACCGAGGAGCAGGTCCTCGAAGGGATCTCGGGGAACCTGTGCCGCTGCACCGGCTACCAGAACATCGTCAAGTCGGTGCACCGCGCCGCCGAGCTGCTCGCTCCGTCCGCCGAAGAAGGGGAGTCGTGAATGGGCACGCGCGTGTTCGGTGAACGGGTCGAGCGGCGCGAGGACGCCCGGCTCACCACGGGCCAGGGCCGCTACCTCGACGACCTCGGCCGGAACGCGCTCGCGGCGGCGTTCGTCCGGTCGCCGCACGCGCACGCCCGCATCACCGACATCGACGTGTCCGGCGCGCTCGACGTGGACGGCCTCGTCGCCGTCTACACCTGGGAGGACCTGCCGGGCCGGATCGGCGAGCCGCTGCCGCTGCTCATCCCGCACCCCGCGCTGACGCACGGCCGCACCGGGTACCCGCTCGCGCGCGACGTCGTCCGGCACGTCGGCGAGCCCGTCGCCATGGTCGTCGCCCGCGACCGGTACCTCGCCGAGGACGCCGCCGAGCGCATCCGCGTCGAGTACGAGCCGCTGCCCGCCGTCGTCGGCATCGAGGCGGCGACCCGCGCCGACCACCTCGTGCACGACGACGTGCCGGGCAACGTCGGGGCCGTCCTCGTCCAGGAGAACGGCGACGCCCGCGCCGCGATCGACGCCGCGCCGCACGTGCTGGAGTTCGGCCTCGCCATCGAGCGCAGCGCGTCCATGCCGCTGGAGGGGCGCGGCGTCTACGCGCGGTGGGACGCCGACGACGGATCGCTGCGCGTGTACTCGTCCACGCAGGCGTCCACCAGCGTCCGCGCCGCGATCGCCGCGCGGCTCGGGCTGCCGAACGGCAAGGTCGAGGTGGTCGCGCCGGACGTCGGCGGCGGGTTCGGCGTGAAGATCGTCCACCCGTGGCCGGAGGAGGTCCTCGTCCCGTGGGCGGCGCGGCTGCTGGACCGCGAGATCAAGTGGACCGAGGACCGGCGGGAGCACTTCGTGTCCGCCGCGCACGAGCGCGGCCAGCTCCAGGACGTGCGGGTCGGGTTCGACGGCGACGGCCGCGTCCTCGGCCTCGACGTGCGGATCCGGCACGACCACGGCGCCTACACCCCGTACGGGATCATCATCCCGATCGTCACCTCCACCCAGCTCCTCGGCCCGTACAAGATCGGCGCCTACCGGGCGGAGGTCGTCAGCCTCTACACCAACACGCTGATCGTCACCCCGTACCGGGGCGCTGGCCGCCCGCAGGGCGTGTTCTGCATGGAGCGGACGATGGACCGCATCGCCCGCCACCTCGGCCGCGACAGGGCCGACGTGCGCGCCGCGAACTTCATCCAGCCCGACGAGTTCCCCTACGACCAGGGCCTCACCTTCCAGGACGGGCGCCCGCTCGTCTACGACTCGGGCGACTACCCCGAGCTGCTCCGCAAGGCGCGCGACCTGATCGGCTGGGACGGCTTCGAGCGGGAGCGCGCCGCCGCCGCGGCCCGGGGCCGCCGGGTCGGCATCGGCCTCGGCGTCTACGTCGAGGGGACGGGCGTCGGCCCGTACGAGGGCGGCCACGTCGAGATCGACACCGCCGGGCGGGTGCACGTGTCGACCGGCCTCACCTCGCAGGGGCAGGGCCACGAGACGGTGTTCGCGCAGATCGCCGCCGCCGAGCTGGGCGTCCCCATCGAGGACGTGCACGTCACCACCGGCGACACCCGGCGGTTCGGGTACGCGGTCGGGACGTTCGCGTCCCGCGCGGCGGTGATGAGCGGCAACGCGATCGCGCTGGCCTGCCGGAAGGTCCGCGGGAAGGCGCTGCGCATCGCGGGGGAGGCCCTGGAGGCCGACCCGCGCGACCTCGACATCACCGACGGGGTCGTGCACGTGCGGGGCGACCGGTCGGCGTCGGTCCCGCTGCGGACGGTCGCGGTGCTGTCGAACCCGCTGCGGTACGCCTTCGACGCGGAGGCCGCGGCGGCGACGCAGTTCGCGGTGGGCGGCCCGGTCACCGAGCCGCCGGTCGCGGCCGGGGACGAGCCGGGGCTGGAGGGGCGCGACTACTACTCGCCCGTCCGGTCGACGTTCGCGGCCGGCGCGCACGCGGCCGTGGTGGAGGTCGATCCGGACACCGCCGAGATCGCGATCCTGCGGTACGCGGTCGTGCACGACTGCGGGCGGCTCATCAACCCGATGGTGGTCGAGGGGCAGATCCACGGCGGCGTCGCGCAGGGCATCGGCGGGGCGCTGTACGAGCGGATGGTCTACGACGAGTCGGGGCAGCTGCTGAACGCGTCGTTCATGGACTTCCTGATGCCGTACGCGACGGAGATCCCGCGCATCGAGACCGACCATCTGGAGACGCCGTCGCCGCTGAACCCGCTCGGCATCAAGGGCGCGGGGGAGGCGGGCGTCATCCCGGTGTCGGCGGTGATCGCGTCGGCGGTGGAGGACGCGGAGGGCGTCCGCGTGGACGCGATGCCGCTCTCCCCGGACGCCCTCTACGCGCTGCGGCGGCGCGCCGAGGGCGACGCGTCGCTGCGCGTCCGCGAGGGCGTGCGGGCGGGCTGACGCCGCCCCGGGGACGGCTGATGCTGGCGGGACCGGCTCGGGAAGCGGGGGACCTCGGCCCCGCCAGCGAGTTGACCCTAGTCAAGGACCCCCTGGGCCCTCGCCGTAACCGGGATTCCTCCGGGAAGGTCGGAAATCAGCAGCCGGGGATCAGCCGCGGGCGGGGGTCTCGGCGACGTTCCCGCCGAGCGACTTCGGCAGGTAGTTCTCCACGGCCGCGGGCCGGAACCCGGCCTGCTTGATCCAGCCGAGGATCATCTGGAACTCCTGGGCGAGGCCCTTGCGGTAGTGCATCAGGATGATGTCGCCCGGCTTGAACCCCTTGCCGCCGTCGCCGCGCGCGAACCCGTTGAACCCGACGCCGGGGCCGGTCGTCCCGTTGTAGAACTCCGCGGACCACAGCAGCACCGACTTGATGCCGCACTGCTTGGCGACCTGCAGCGTGGTCTGGTTGTAGCTGCCGAACGGCGGCCGGAAGACCTCGGGCCGGCGGCCGTACTGCGCCTGGATGGCGTCGGACGCGCCGCAGATCTCCTTCTTCTGCGCCTCGGCGCCGAGCGTCGCCATGTTGGGGTGGCTGATCGTGTGGTTCTCCATCGGCGACCCGGCGTTGCGCATCGCCCAGAAGTACTGGCCCTGCCCCTTGATGTAGGTGGAGGTCAGGAACGTCATGATCGGAACCTTCTCCTTGCGGACGAGGTTCACGAACTCCGAGTCGTAGGTGTAGCCGTCGTCGATGGTGAGGAAGACGACGCGCTCCTGCGTCTCGATGCGGCTGATGACCGCCGGCAGGCCGTTGGCGGCCGGCTTCGGCATCGTCCAGCTGCCGGGCTTCGGCGTCGGCCACCGCTGGTCGCCGAGGACCGCGGCGAGCTGCGACCGGGTGGACGGTCCGGAGTCGCCGGCCTGCGCGGTGACGACGGGCCATCCGCCCGCGGCCGCGCCGAGCACTCCGGCGGCCACCATGGCGATCACGGGCGTCTTCCCTCGCATCGGCCGCGTACTCCGTTCAGTGGGGGGTGGTGGATGTCGCGTCGGTTGACGCGCGGCGAACGGCCGGGGTTCGCACCCGACCGGAACCTGCCGGACATATCCGATCATTTCCGGGGCCCGTCAGGGTGCATTGCCCAATCGTCGGCGTGTACTCGGCAGATGTTGCCGTTCGGCGCCGCCGCCGCGTTCTCTACAGTCGGGACATGCAGCTGAACGGCAGTGCCGGCGTCGCCGCGCCGCTCGACCGCGTCTGGGACGCCCTCCAGGACCCGGCCGTCCTCGCCCGCACGATCCCGGGGTGCCGCTCCCTGGAGGAGACGGGCCCCGGCACGTACCGGATGACGGTCACCGCGGGCGTCGCGTCCATCCAGGGCACCTACGTGCGCATCTGGAGCGACGTGACCCGGCTGGCCGACGCCGGCGTGCCGCGCCCCGACCTGCTCGTCGTCACCGGCAACCTCACCCACTCGGGCAGCCGCCGGGAGTTCGCCGAGGCGCTGTCGTTCCTGACCAGCCTGCGGGCGCTGCTCGGCCTGGAGGCGCAGCGCGTCGTGATCGTGCCGGGCACCCACGACGTCACCCGCGCCGCGTGCCAGGCGTACTTCTCCAGCTGCGAGGCCGACGACATCGAGCCGCAGCCGCCGTACTGGCCGAAATGGCGCCACTACGCGGGCCTGTTCAAGGAGTTCTACCAGGGCATCGACGCGCTGATCTTCGACAGCGCGCAGCCGTGGACGCTGTTCCCCGTCCCGGACCTGCGGGTCGTGGTCGCCGGCCTCAACTCGACCCTGCCGCAGACCCACCGCGAGGAGGACCGCTACGGCCGGGTCGGCCAGGCCCAGGCCGCCTGGTTCAACGAGCGGCTGCGGCACTTCGAGGGCGAGGGGTGGCTGCGCCTGGGCGCGGTGGAGCACACGCCCATCGCCGGCGAGCCCGGGGCGCTGCGCGACCCCGACACGGTGGAGACGCTCCTCGGCGGCCACGTCAACGTGTTCTTCCAGGGGACGGAGTCGGAGCTCGGCGCCGTCCCGCTGCTCGGCGGCGGCGCCCCGTCCGTCCCGGCGCTCGGCCCCGGACGGCACCAGACCGTCGTCCTGACCCGCGACGGCATGGAGCGGTGGATCCCCGAACGCGCCGCCCAGCGCGGCCCGGAACGGCTCGAACGGTCGTGGGAGGGCGTCGCGGGAACGTTCCCCCCGCCGCGCGCGGAGACACCGCCCGCCCCTCCCGCCCCCGAACTGGGCCCGGTGGGGAACGGCGCCGCCGAACCCGTCCACGACCCCACGGCACGGCTCCTCGACCGGCTGACGGAGGCGTGCGAGACCCGGTTCGAGCGCGCCACCATCCGGCGGATCGTCCCGCCCGCGCGCGAGGAGGGCCGCACCGACCCGCCCCACCTGCTGCTCACCCACATGGAGGACGGCTTCGTCCGGCAGTACCGCATCGGCGCCCACGTCGGGCAGGTGACCGAGGCCGATGTGGACGCCTTCGCCCGGCACGTGCACGCCGACGGCGCCGACCACGGCTCGGAACTGGTGTACCAGGGGCCCGCGCCGTCCCGGTCGCTGCGCGACGACGCGCTGCGGCGCGGCATCCGGGTGCGCAGCCTCACCGAGTTCCAGGGCCTGCTCGACCTGTCGGAGTACGTCGCCGCGCAGACGCGGCGGCTGTCCGGCGACGGGGTGTACCCGCCGTCGCTGTACGTCCCGCAGCGCTTCCGCGAACTCGACCGCTTCCAGACGCCCGGCGAGGGGGCGCGCCTGGCCGGGGACGTCCGCGACGACGTCGTCGGCGAGATGCTGCGGCTGCTCGCCGCCGACCACGGCCGCTTCCTGCTGCTGCTGGGCGACTTCGGGCGCGGCAAGACGTTCGCGCTGCGCGAGCTGGCCCGCCGCATCCCCGAGGAGCTGCCGCACGTCATCCCGATCCTCATCGAGCTGCGCGCCCTCGACAAGGCCCACTCGGTGGACGGCCTGGTCGCCGCGCACCTCGCCAACCACGGCGAGGAGCTGATCGACCTCAAGGCGTTCCACTACATGCTCCGGCAGGGCCGCATCGTGCTGCTCTTCGACGGGTTCGACGAGCTGGTGACGCGGATGACCTACGACCGGGCAGCCGACCACCTCGACACGCTGCTGCAGGCCGCCCAGGACAAGGCCAAGATCGTCGTGGCGAGCCGCACCCAGCACTTCAAGTCGCAGGCGCAGGTGCTGACGGCCCTCGGCGAGAAGGTCGGCGTGCTGCCGCACCGGCGCGTCCTCGGCCTGGAGGAGTTCGCGCCCCCGCAGGTCCGCTCCTACCTGGTGAACCGGTACGGCGACGAGGGCGCCGCCGAGGCGCGGCTGACGCTGCTCGCGGGCATCGAGGAGCTCCTCGCCCTCACCGCCAACCCGCGGATGCTCTCGTTCATCGCCGACCTCCCCGAGGACCGGCTGCGCGCGGTCGCGCAGGCCCGCCGCGCGGTCTCCCCCGCCGACCTCTACGACGAGATCCTGTCGTCCTGGCTGGCCTACGAGGCCGACCGGGTCGGCGGCGCCGGCGGCCCGTCCGGGCTGAAGACCGACGACATGTGGCGCGCCGTGGGCACCCTCGCGCTGCGGCTGTGGGAGGGCAACGAGCAGTTCCTCAGCCTCGCCGAGCTGGCCGACGTCGCCGACGCGCTCACCGGCCTCGCCGGCGGCCGGATGTCGCCGCACCAGGTCACGCACGCCGTCGGCGCCGGCAGCCTGCTCGTCCGCACCGACGACGGCCTGTTCGGGTTCATCCACGCCTCGGTGATGGAGTGGCTCGTCGCCCGCCACATCGCCGCCGAGTTCGCCGCCGGCGCGGCGGGCACCGCGCCCGCCGCGCTCGGCCGCCGCGCCATGACCCAGCTCACCGTCGACTTCCTGTGCGACCTCGCCGACCCCCGCGCCTGCCAGGAGTGGGCGGCCGGCGTCCTCGCCGACCCCGGCGCCGGCGACATCGCCCGCGCCAACGCCATCCGCGTCACCACGCGGCTGCGCACCCCGGCGCGCACCGACCTGCGGGGCGCGCGCCTCCAGGGCGAGGACCTGTCCTACCGCGACCTGCAAGAGGTCGACCTCACCGGCGCCGACCTCACCGACGCGCAGCTCGTCGGCGCGAACCTGTCGCGGGCGGTCCTGCGGGACGCCTCCCTCGCCGGGGCCCGGCTGGACGAGGCGCGGCTCACCGGCGCCGACCTGCGCGGCGCCGACCTGTCCCGGGCCCGGCTCGCCCGCGCCGACCTGCGCGACGCCGCCGTCGACGGCAGCCGCTGGACCCGCGCCGCCCTCGTCGACGCCGTCCTGCCCGACCGGATCGCCGCCGCGCCCGAGCTGCGCGAGGCCGCGATCGCCCCCGGCCGCCCCATCGACATCCAGATCGCGCCGCCCGCGGTCGGCGTCCCCTACGGGTTCCACTTCGCCACCAGCCGCCTCCCGCAGCCGCTCGCCTACAGCCCCGGCGGGTCCGTCGTGGCCGTGGGCAGCGAGGACGGCGGCGTCCTGGTGTGCGACGCCGTCACCGGCACGCCCCTGCGCACGCTCCAGGGCCACACCGACCGCGCCTACGCGGTGGTGTTCGACTCCGGCGGCGACCTCCTGGCGAGCGGCTCGGCCGACGGCACCGTCCGCATCTGGGACCTCGCCACCGGGCACACCGCGCACACCCTGCCCGTCCACCCCGACGGCGTGTGGCCGGTCGTCCTCGGCGGGCGCGCCCCCTCGGGCGCCGACCTCCTCGCCGCGGGCGACGCAGGCGGCACCATCCGCGTCTGGGACACCGCCACCGGCGCCCTGCTCCACGAGCTGGCCGGGCACACCGCGCCCGTCTACACCGCCGTGTTCGACCCCGCCGGGTCCCTCATGGTCACCGGCGACGCGGGCGGCACGCTGCGCGTCTGGGACCTCGCCACCGGCGCGCTCCGGCGCGAGCTGACCGGCCACAGCGGCGCGGTGTTCCGCGCCGTGTTCCACCCCGACGGCTCCCTCCTCGCCGCGGGCGACGAGGCCGGCGTCGTCCGGCTCTGGGACATCCGCACCGGCGAGATCGGCCAGGAGCTCCTCGGCCACACCGGCCGCGTCTACGCCATCGCCTTCCACCCCGGCGGCGACCTCCTCGTCACCGGCGACACCGACGGGTCCGTCCGCCTCTGGTCGGGCGGGCGGCAGCGCGCCGTCCTGTCCGGCCACGGCGGCGGCATCTACCAGGCGACGTTCAGCCCCGACGGCGGCCGCCTCGCCACCGCCGACAGCGCCGGCTCCGTCCGCCTGTGGGACCCCGCGACCGGGCGGCAGCGCCTCGAACTCGCCGGGCACCGCGGCGCCGTATGGCCGTTCGCGTTCCGCCCCGACGGCGCCCAGCTCGCCACCAGCAGCAACGACGGCACCGCCCGGCTGTGGGACGCCGAGACCGGGCAGTGCCGCGTCGTGCTGCGCGGCCACGGCCGGCGCGTCACCGGCGTCGCGTTCAGCCCGGACGGCGGCATGCTCGCCTCCAGCGGCAACGACGGCCTCGTCCGCCTCTGGGAGCCGCGCTCCGGCCGGATGATCCGCGAATTGCGCGGCGTCGCCGACAACCTCACCTCCGCCGCGTTCAGCACCCGCGACTCCCAGCTCGCCACCGCCACCAACGACGGCGGCGTCCACCTGTGGCAGGCCGGCACCGGCACCTTCGAGCGGGAGCTGAACGTCGAGACCGACCACGTGTGGGCGCAGGCGTTCGCGCCCGCCGGGGACGTCCTCGCCACCGCCAACGACGACGACACCGTCCGCCTCTGGTACTGGACGACCGGCCGCGAGACCGTCAACCTCGCCGACCACCGGGGCCGCGTCCGCTCCATCGACTTCCACCCGGGCGGCGCGCTCCTCGCCACCGGCTGCGACGACGGCGCCGTCCGGCTGTGGCACCCCCGCACCGGCGAGCTCACCGCCGCCCTGCGCGGCCACACCGACCGCGTCTACCGGGTGGCGTTCTCACCGTCGGGCGACGTCCTCGCCAGCGCCAGCAACGACGGCACCGCCCGGCTCTGGGACTCCTCCACCGGCGAGACCCTCCACACCCTCACCGACCACGCAGGGCGCCTGTGGACGGCCGCGTTCCACCCGTCCGGGACGATGCTCGCCACCGCGGGCGACGACATGGTGGTGCGCCTCTGGGACCCGTCCACCGGGCGCCTCCTGCACGCCCTCACCGGCCACACCCGCCGCATCTGGTCGGCGGCGTTCAGCCCCGACGGCACACTCCTCGCCACCGCCGGCGACGACGGCGCCATCATCCTCTGGGACGTCACCGACCGCGACGCCCCCGCGCGCCACGCGACCCTCCTCGGCCTGGCCGAGGGCTGGGCCGCCCTGGCCCCCGACGGCCGCTACAAGTGGGAGGGCAACGCCACCGCCGAATTCTGGTACGCCGTGGGAATGTGCCGCTTCGAGCCCGGCGAACTGGACCCCTACCTCCCCGAGGTCCACCGCCTCCCCCTCGACGCCCCCTTCTAAGAGCGCGGCGTCAGGGGGCGGTGCGGTGGGTGAGGGTCTTCCAGAGGGCGTCCACCTGGGCCTTCAGGTCGTCCAGGGTGCCGGAGTTGTCGATGATGTGGGTGGCGACGGCGCGGCGGTCGGCGCGGGACGCCTGGGCGGCCATGCGGGCGCGGGCGTCCTCCTCCGTCATGCCGCGGCGCGACGTCAGGCGGTCGAGCTGCGTCTCCTCGGGGGCGTCCACCACGACGACCTCGTCGTACATGGGGGCCAGGCCGTTCTCCGCCAGCAGCGGGACGTCGTACACGACGACGGCGTCGGCGGGGGCGGCGTCCATCAGCTCCTGCATGCGCTCCCCGACGAGGGGATGGACGATCGCGTTCAGCGCGGCGAGCCGCTCGGGGTCGGCGAACACGATGCGGCCGACCTTCTCGCGGTCGAGGCCGCCGGACGGCAGCAGCACGTCCTCGCCGAACTCCGCCACGACGGCGGCGAGGCCCGGGGTGCCCGGCTCCACGACCTCCCGGGCGATCTTGTCGGCGTCGATGACCACCGCGCCGTGCCCGTCCAGCAGCGCGGACACCTCGCTCTTGCCCGAGCCGATCCCGCCGGTGAGTCCCACTTTCAGCACGGGCTCACCCTAATGGCTAGCCGGTTTCGACGGGAACGAGGGGTTTGCGCATGTGCACCAGCGTGAGGTGCGCGGCGACGCGCTCGCGGTGCGTCTCGCTGTAGCCGAGCCGCCGGTACAGCCGCAGGTTCGCGTCGCTGAGGTGGCCGGTGAACAGCACGCAGGCGTCCACCCGGCCGGCGACCTCGCCCTCCAGCTCCGCCATGAGGCGGCGCCCGATGCCGCGGCCCTGCAGGTCGGGGACGACGACGAGCCGCCCCACCAGGCACGTGTGGTCGCTGAACTGGGCGCGGACCGCGCCGACGACGCGGCCGCCGAGCACCGCCTTCAGCACCACCGCGTCCCCCGCGAGGACCTTGCGCAGCTGCTCGACCGACTCGACCAGCGGCGGCAGGAACGGGTCGCCGTACAGCTGCGCCTCCGCCACGTACGCGGCGCGCTGGACGGTCATCAGCTCCCCGGCGTCGTCCGGGCCCGCCCGCTCGATCGCGACCGCCGACTCGCTCACGGGCCTGCTCCCTGTGGGGGCGACCCCCGCCTCCCGGTTCGCCGCGCTCATGTCCAGACCCTAGCGGCGCGGGGACGCCGGGGGCGGGTCACCGCCCGATCCGGACGGTCACCGCGACCGGGTAGTGGTCGGAGGCGTCGGACTTCGGCACCTCGTAGTCGGTGACGAGGACCCCGTCCGACCCGAAGATCCAGTCGTGGGTGGAGCCGTCCGGCCGGGTCGGGTAGGCCTGGCCGCCGAGCGCGGCGCTGCGCAGGTCGGTGCCGTCGGTCAGCGCGGCCAGCTCCGGGCTGCCCGCGTCGGTCTGGAAGTCGCCGCCGATGATCGTGCGGGGCGCCCCGCCCCAGGCCCGCAGCAGCGCCGCGATCTCCCGGGACCGCTCGTCGGCCTGGTCGTCGCCGCCCTCCAGGTGCGTCGACCACACGTCCATCGTGGCCTTCCCGACGGCGAGCCGCGCCCACACGTAGCCGCGGATCTGCGACCAGTCGCCGCGCGACATCCGCCCGCTCCCGGACTTGCGCACCGGCAGCGAGGTCAGGATCGCGTTGCCGAACTGCCCGTCGGCGGCCGGGCCCCAGATCAGCTTCATGCCGAGCCGCCGCGACAGCCACACGCCGACGTCGGTGGTGCCGGACGTCAGCGCCCCGCGCCCGGCCTCCTGCAGCAGGACGACCTGGGCCCGCTGCCCCTCGATGACCCGGGCGATGCCCTCGGGGTCGAGGCGCCCGGACTGGTCGACCGCGTCGTGGATGTTGTAGCTCAGCACCCGCACCTGGCCGTTCGCGGCCGCCGGCGGGGCCTTGCCGTCCGGCGCCGCGACGGTGAACACCGCGGTGCCGATGAGCAGCAGCAGGGCCGCGCCCCCGGCGGTGAGCGCGCGCAGCGGGGCGCGGGCCGGCAGCGGGCCGCCGCGCGCCGCCGCGAACGCCGCGAGCGCGCCGAGCAGGATCCCGGCGAGGCCGGGCAGCAGGTTGTTCGGGAACGGCAGCGGCGACACGGCGCTGACCTGGTACGGGATCAGCACCACGGCGATCAGCAGGCCGCCGAGGGCCGCGCCGGCGTCGATCCGCCGGACGGGGCCGCCGGTCCCGGCGCGGCGCAGCGGCGCGCGGACCGCCACCGCCAGCAGCCACGCCGCCAGCACCTGCCCGACGATCACGACGGGGACGACCTCGATGCCGGCGACCGCGTACGTCCCGGCCACCGCGCCCGCGCCGACGCCGAGGAGCGTCCCGCCGAGCACGCACACGCCGCCCGGCACCGCCCGCACGGCGAGGCCGGAGGCGAGGAACGCGAGCGCGAGCCCCTGCCCGGCGACGATCGTGACGTGCGCGGCGGTCAGCGACAGCCAGCCGGACGACGCGACGAACGCGGGGCTGGCGAGGACGAGGACCTGCACCGCGAGGAACGGCCCGAACGCCGCGGCGCCCAGCGCGTCCCGCCAGGACACCCCGGGCGGGGCGATCGGCCCGGACGCCAGCTCGCGGTAGAGCGCGGCGGCGCCGACGCCGACGAACGCCAGGCACGCCAGCCAGGGGCCGACGCCGTCCCGCCACACCGGGTCCCAGGTGGCGAAGCACATCCGCACGGCGCCGTCGATGGCGAGGCCGGCGACGGCCGCGGTGGCGAAGCCGACCCCGGACAGGCCGCGGGCGCCCTCGAACAGCGCCGCGACGGCCACCATCCCGATCGCGGTGCCGGCGAGCGCCAGCCAGGTCCGCGGGTCGATGGCCTGGGCGAGCAGGCGCACCGCCAGCAGCCCGCCGACGCCGGTGAGCAGCAGCCCGCGCGGGCCCGCGGCGCGGCGCACCAGCGGCGCGGCGAACCCGGCGAGGAACAGCAGCAGCACGCCGCCGCCGGCGACGGCGTTGCCGGCCCGGTCGGCGAAGTGGTCGAGCTGCGGCAGCGCGAACCGCAGGGTCTGGGCGAGGACCGCGACCGTGACCGCGATCAGCGCGAGCCGGGCGGGGCCCTGCGGGACGATCGGGGGGCCGGCCGCGGCGGGGCCGCCGGTCCTGGCGCGGGCGTCGGCGTCTGTCCTGGCCAATTGAACGAGTGCTCCCGGGGACGAGCGGACCTTCGGTGCAGGGGCGAGGCGTCGGGGACGCGGCCCACCCGCCATCGTGACGCAACCGAAGCACGGCCGGAGGCCGATCCAGAAGATCGTTCTCCGGCCGTGTTCGTGTTGTTCACCGGCCGTCCGTCCGGGCCGCGAGGGCGGCACGGCATGGACGGCGCGCGCGAGCGGTCAGCGCGTCGTCATCGATCTCCCCTTCCCCGGGCGGACCCGGGGAAGGGGACGCGGCTCACTGGCCGCCGGAGAGCTTCTCCCGCAGCGCGGCGAGCGCCTCGTCGGTGGCGAGGGCGCCACCGCCGGACTCGCTCTCGCCGCCGCCGGAGTAGGAGGTCTCGCCGCCACCGCCGCCCGCGGGCGCGGTGTCGGCCTCCGCCTCGGCCTTGCGGGCCTCTTCGATCTGCTTGCGGTGGGCGTCGAAGCGGGTGCGGGCCTCGGCGTACTGCCGCTCCCAGGTCTCCCGCTGCTCGTCGAAGCCCTCCAGCCACTCGCCGGTCTCGGCGTCGAAGCCCTCGGGGTACTTGTAGTTCCCCTGCTCGTCGTACTCGGCCGGCATGCCGTACAGCGTGGGGTCGAAGTCCTCTTCCTCCATGCTGGCGGCGCCCTCGTTGGCCTGCTTCAGCGAGAGGCTGATGCGGCGCCGGTCGAGGTCGATGTCGATGATCTTCACGAAGATCTCGTCGCCGACCTGGACGACCTGCTCGGGGATCTCCACGTGGCGCTCGGCCAGCTCGGAGATGTGCACCAGGCCCTCGATGCCCTCCTCGACCCGGACGAACGCGCCGAACGGCACCAGCTTGGTGACGCGGCCCGGCACGACCTGGCCGATCTGGTGGGTGCGGGCGAACTGCTGCCACGGGTCTTCCTGGGTCGCCTTGAGCGACAGGGAGACGCGCTCGCGCTCCATGTCGACGTCCAGGACCTCGACCGTGACCTCCTGGCCGACCTCGACGACCTCGGACGGGTGGTCGATGTGCTTCCAGGACAGCTCGGAGACGTGCACCAGGCCGTCGACCCCGCCGAGGTCGACGAACGCGCCGAAGTTGACGATCGACGACACGACGCCCTTGCGGACCTGGCCCTTCTGCAGGGTGTTGAGGAAGGTCTGGCGGACCTCGCTCTGCGTCTGCTCCAGCCAGGCGCGGCGGGACAGGACCACGTTGTTGCGGTTCTTGTCCAGCTCGATGATCTTGGCCTCGAGCTCGCGGCCGACGTAGGGCTGCAGGTCGCGGACGCGGCGCATCTCGACCAGCGACGCGGGCAGGAAGCCGCGCAGGCCGATGTCGAGGATGAGGCCGCCCTTGACGACCTCGATGACCGTGCCGGTGACGATGCCGTCCTCGTCCTTGATCTTCTCGATCGTGCCCCAGGCGCGCTCGTACTGGGCGCGCTTCTTGGACAGGATCAGCCGGCCCTCCTTGTCCTCCTTCTGGAGGACGAGGGCCTCGACGTGGTCGCCGACGGTGACGACCTCGTTGGGGTCGACGTCGTGCTTGATGGACAGCTCGCGCGAGGGGATGACGCCCTCGGTCTTGTAGCCGATGTCGAGGAGGACCTCGTCACGATCGACCTTGACGACAGTGCCCTCGACAATGTCGCCGTCGTTGAAGTACTTGATGGTCTCATCGATCGCCGCGAGGAAGGCTTCCTCGGACCCGATGTCGTTGACCGCTACCTGCGGGGTGGTCGAGGTGGCCTCGGTGCTGCTCGTCATGTGTCGGCTGGCTCCGGTACGGACATGGAAGTCGTATGGGTTGTGCGCGGAGGGCCGTTATCCGCCCTGCCGAAGACCGGAATCGGACGCGGAGACCGCGTCAGTGAACCGAACCGTTGTCGCCGACCTGACCGAGCGCGAGCCTGCTCCGTCCGAAGCGCGCGCAGGCCCACAGCGCAGCGATCAGGATATGGGACCAATCTCGCGTGGTCAATCCGCCCGGGGCGGCGATGATCAGTACGTCCGCGCACGGGCCCGGTACTGCTTGGCGATCCGGTCCTCGGCGGCCTTCGGAAACGTCACGGTGTTCGGGTCGCCGTCCGAGGTGTACCGCTCGTCGGGGTGCTTGTCCAGGTACTCCAGCCACGCCGTCGAGCAGTACTTGGTGCAGTCGTTCTCCTTGATCTTGCCCTCGGAACGCACCCGGTCGATCTTCCACCGGTCGAACTCGCCGTCGAACGGCGACATCGCCGGCCGCCACCCGGCGAGGAACATGCCCTGGAAGGCGTACCTGCCGCCCTCCTTCTCCGCCCAGGTCTCCTTCTTCGGGACGGACCCGAACGGGTAGGCGAACGTCGTCGTGTGCGCGCCGGTGAGCTTGAGGATCTCGTCCTCCATCCCGCCGATCTCCTTGCGCACCCCCTTCTCCGACATCCCGGCCAGGTTCGGGTGCGTCACGGTGTGGTTGCCGAGCTCGAACCCGCGCTGCTGCAGCCACTTCAGCCCGGCGCCCGCCTGCACCGGGTCCATCCCGAACAGGTCCTTGTTCAGGTAGAACGTCGCCACGGGACGGAACCCCGGGTTCTCCCGCGCCACCTGCTCGATGATCGCGACCGCCGTGTCCGGCTTGGGGTTGCCCGCGGCGTCGAGCCCGAAGTGCCCCGGCGTGCTGTCGTCGAACGTCAGCACCACCGGGTGCCTGCCCGCCGGCACGTTGAACCGCCCGCCGACGAACTCGGCCGCCGTGATCGGGTAGTAGCCGCCCTTCGCCAGCGTCGTCAGCTCGTCGTACAGCTCCTTGGTCGACCGGTCCAGCGACAGCTCGGGCTTCTTCAGGATCCGGTGGTACATGATCACCGGCACCTGCCCCAGCTCGTTCGCCTTCGCCGCCACCGCCCCCGGCGCCGCCGCGGGAATGGGCGCGGACACCGAGACCGACGGGGACGCCGAGCCCCCCGCCGAAGGAGCCACGCTGACGCCGGCGGCCTTGGCCGTGGGCGTCACCGAGGACTTCGCCCCGGCCCGCTCGGCGGTCTCCCCCTTCTCCCGTCCGCGCGTCCCGGGCAGCGTCAGCCCGAGCACGACGGCGCAGATGATCACAACCCCAGCGATCTTGTGAAGGAGCGGCACGATACCCCCGCCGGTGCGACCGAACAGGACCAGGGGGACAGCGTACGACCCCCCGGACATCTAGGACACCCACTGGCGTACCCGCATGATCCCTACAGACGCTCCGCCCCCACCCACACTTCCCTCAAGACACGCCGGAACGCCCGTAACCCAATCCCCACGACAACCCCACGACCGCGACGCAAGGCAGGTCGAGCAAAGCAAGAACGCCTTCACCTAGCGAGCCGCAAGGCGAGCCACCCAAGACCATCGCAACCCACTACAGCGACGACCCCGGCCGCAACCTCAGCCCCGCGACGACCCGAACCCTCGCGATTGCGTCCGAAGGCAGGTTCAAGCGAAGCGAGAACCTGATCGCGCAGCGAGCCGCAAGGCGAGCCGAAGCGATGCAGCAATCGCACGTTTTGTCCGCCGAAGGGAGGGCCCCCAGGGCCCGACCGCCAAGGACAAAACAAAAAACTAATGCGCAGCGTCCTGCCAGGTTCGGCCGGTGCCCATGGAGATGCTCAGGGGGGCGCGCAGCTCGTAGGCGCCGGCCATCTCGGTGCTGACGAGGGTCTTGAGGGTGTCGAGCTCTCCGGCGGCGACCTCGAAGACGAGTTCGTCGTGGACCTGGAGGAGCATGCGGGAGGTGAGGCCGGCGTCGCGGAGGGCGCGGTCGACGTTGAGGCTCGCGACCTTGATGATGTCGGCGGCGGAGCCCTGGATGGGGGCGTTCAGGGCCATGCGCTCGGCCATCTCGCGGCGCTGCCGGTTGTCGGAGTTGAGGTCGGGCAGGTAGCGGCGGCGGCCGAGGATGGTCTCGGTGTAGCCGTCCTGGCGGGCCTTGGCGACGATGTCGCGGAGGTAGTCGCGGACGCCGCCGAACTGCTCGAAGTACTCCTCCATGAGGCCGCGGGCCTCGTCGGGGGAGATCCGCAGCTGCTGGGAGAGGCCGTAGGCGGACAGGCCGTAGGCGAGGCCGTAGTTCATGGCCTTGATGCGGGCGCGCAGCTCGGAGTCGATCTGCTCGGGCGGGAGGCCGAAGACGCGGGACGCGGTGATGGTGTGGAAGTCGGCGCCGGAGCCGAACGCCTCCAGGAGCGCGTCGTCCTCGGAGAGGTGCGCCATGATGCGCAGCTCGATCTGGGAGTAGTCGGCGGTGAGGAGGGACTCGTAGCCCTCGCCGACGACGAACGCCTCGCGGATCTGGCGGCCCTCGGCGGTGCGGATCGGGATGTTCTGCAGGTTCGGGTCGGTGGACGACAGCCGGCCCGTCGCGGCGATCATCTGGTTGTAGGTGGTGTGGATGCGCCCGGCGTCGTCGAGCATCGGGATGAGGGAGTCGACGATGCTCTTGAGCTTGGCGACCTCGCGCCAGCGCAGGATGTGCTCCAGGACGGGGTGGCCGTCCTTCTCCAGGAGGGTCGTGAGGGCCTCGGAGTCGGTGGTGTAGCCGGTCTTGGTGCGCTTGGTCTTGGGCAGGTTCAGCTCGTCGAACAGGACCTGCTGGACCTGCTTGGGCGAGCCGAGGTTGAAGTCGTGGCCGACGGCGTTGTGGGCGAGCTGCTCCTGCTCCTTGACCTGCCCGCCGAGGGACGCCGACAGGTGCGCGAGGTGGTCGGCGTCGACGGCGATGCCCGCGCGCTCCATGTCGGCCAGGACGCCCACGAGGGGCAGTTCCACCTCGTGGAGGAGGCGGGTGGCGCCGCGCTTCTCGAGGTCCTTGTCGAGGATGTCGGCCAGTTCGGTGACGGCGCGCGCGCGGACCGCGAGGGCCTCGGCCGCCTCCTCCTCGCCGGAGCCGTCCAGGGTGAGCTGCCCCGAGTCCTCGGTTTCGCTGCGCAGCTCGCGGTGCAGGTAGCGCAGGACGAGGTCGGCGAGGTCGAACGTCCGCTGGCCGGGGAGCGCGAGGTAGGCGGCGAGCGCGGTGTCGCTGGTGACGCCGGCGAGGGACATGCCGCGCGCGGCGAGCGCCAGCATCGGGCCCTTGGCCTCGTGGACGGCCTTGGGCCGCGCCGGGTCGGCGAGGTAGGCGGCGAGGGCGCGCTCGTCGTCCTCGATCAGCTCGGCCGGGTCGAGGTGGACCGCCGGCCCCTTCTTGGACGCCAGCGCCAGCGCGGTGATCTCGCCGGTGCCGCGGCCCCAGCTGCCGGTGACGGCGACGCCGAGGCGGTCGCCCGCGTTGGCGTCCAGCCAGGCGCCGAGCGCGCCGGGTTCGAGCGCGTCCAGGTCGACCTCGAAGCCCTCGTCGGCCTCGGGCTCGGCCGCCGACAGCGACGCGTACAGGCGCTCGCGCAGGACGCGGAACTGCAGCGAGTCGAACAGGGTGTGGATCTCCTCGCGGTCCCACTGGCCCATGGACAGCTGCGGCGGCATCAGCTCCAGGCCGACGCCGGTGTCGAGCTTGTTGATCTGCTGGTTGCGCAGCACCCCGGCGAGGTGCTCGCGCAGGTTGTCGCCCGCCTTGCCCTTGATCTCGTCGACGCGGGCGACGAGGGTGTCGAGGTCGCCGTACTTGGTCAGCCACTTCGCGGCGGTCTTCGGGCCGACGCCGGGGACGCCGGGCAGGTTGTCGCTGCTCTCCCCCACCAGCGCGGCCAGCTCGCGGTAGCGCTCGGGCGGGACGCCGTACTTGGCCTCGACGGCGGCCGGGTCCATCCGGGCGAGCTCGGACACGCCGCGCACCGGGTACAGGATCGTGACGTGCTCGTTGACGAGCTGGAACGCGTCCCGGTCGCCGGTGACGACCAGGGTCTCCATGCCCGCCTCGGTGGCCTGGACGGACAGCGTGGCGATGATGTCGTCGGCCTCGAAGCCGGCGACCGACATGCGCGGGATGCGCAGGGCGTCCAGCACCTCGAAGATCAGGCTGACCTGGCTGCGGAACTCGTCGGGGGTCTTCTGCCGCCCCGCCTTGTACTCCACGTACTGCTCGTGCCGGAACGTCGGCTCCGACCGGTCGAACGCCACCGCGATGTGGGTCGGCTGCTCGTCCCGCAGGACGTTGATGAGCATCGAGGTGAAGCCGTACACGGCGTTGGTCGGCTGCCCGTCGGTGGTGGAGAAGTTCTCCACGGGCAACGCGAAGAACGCCCGGTAGGCCAGGGAGTGCCCGTCGAGCAGGAGAAGCCGGTCACGCTTGTCAGGGGTCGCTGGTGTCGTTGCCACACCAGGACTCTAGTCTGCGCGTACGACAGTTTTGTGGAGGCGTAAGTGACTGACACCGGTGGGATGTCCCCGGAGCAAGCGGCCGCGGAGATCAACTCCGGCGAGAGGTTCGACGGGCACGGCGACCTGGCCAAGGCCATGGGCGTCGAGTACCTGGAGGTCTCGGCGGAGCGCGTCGTGGGCCGGATGCCGGTCAAGGGCAACACCCAGCCGTACGGGCTGCTGCACGGCGGGGCCTCCTGCGTGCTCGCCGAGACGCTCGGCTCGACGGGGTCGGCGATCCACGCCGGTCCCGGACGCGTCGCCGTGGGCATCGAGATCAACGCCACCCACCACCGGTCCGCGACCGAGGGGTTCGTGACGGGCGTCGCGACCCGCGCGCACGGCGGCCGCACCCTCGCCACCTACGACATCGTCATCACCGACGACCAGGACCGGCGGGTCTGCACGGCGCGGCTCACGTGCATGCTGCGCGACGCGCCGCCGAGGGCCTGATCCGCCGCGCGATCCGCGCTTTCTTTGCGGGCCGCGCCCCGGGGTCGGTAGCGTGATCGGAGCGGCCCGGGGTCACCGAGTAGACAACGTACGCGCCCGGGGAAGGTTCGTACGGCCCCAAAGGTGACCCCGGGTCAACGCATGTCCGGGTCCCCGCCGGACGCTTCCCTGCCGGACGACACCGGCGTGGGTTCGTGACCGGTTGCGGTTGCGTTGCGAAACGGGATCACCGGTTCATTCCCGTCCCCGGCCGGTCGTACGTTCCGGACCATGCGCCACCACCGCACGCGCACCCGACCGGCCGCCGTCGCCGCCCTCACCGGGGCGCTCGCGCTCACCGCGGCCCTCGCGCCCACCGGCTGCTCCGGCTCCGGAGACGGCGACTCCCTCCCCACCTACAAGATCCCCGCCGAGACCGCGCGGGAGGGCGAGTCCGTGCCCGCCGGCAAGACCGCCCGCAGCGCCGACATGAGCTTCACCGTGATCGGCTTCAGCGGCGCCATGACCGACGTCATGGGAACCCACGCCGCGATGGACGCCAAGGGCGCCTTCACGCGCGTCCGCGTCCTCGCCGTCAACACCGGCCGCGACATCCAGGTCTTCGACACCTGGAAGCAGCGGCTCGTCACCGCCGACGGCAGGACGTACTCCCCCGACGTCAACGCCACCATGATCAAACGGCAGCCGGAGCGGCTATCGGTCGGGGCGGCCATGCGCGTCGAGTTCGACCTCTGGTTCGACATCCCGCGCGGCGCCAAGACGAAGGCCATCCGCCTCTACGGCTCCCCGCCGGTCGGCGCGGTGAGCGACCCGTCCCCCGCCGAGATCGCGCTCCCCTGAACGCGGCGGCGCCCGCCAGGCCCGGTCTCGTCCGGGCCTGGCGGGCGCACACAGCGTCGGATGCCCGCTAGCTCGACTCCTCGCCGTTCTCGGCGGGCTCGGCCTTCGCCGCGTCCGCCGGAGCGGCGTCCGGCTCGGCGGCGGCGTCCGGCTTCACGGCGGGGTCCGCCGTGACCGACTCGCCGGCGCCGAGGTAGGCGGCGCGGACCTGCGGGTCGTCCAGCAGATCGGCCGCCGGCGCCGACTTCACGACCCGGCCCGTCTCCAGGACGTACGCGCGGCTCGCGATCTGCAGCGCCTGCTGGGCGTTCTGCTCCACCAGCAGCACCGTCGTGCCGCGCCGGTTGATCTCCTCGATGATCGAGAAGATCTGCTGCACCAGCATCGGCGCGAGGCCCATGGACGGCTCGTCCAGCAGCAGCACCTTCGGCTTGGCCATCAGCGCCCGCCCGATCGCGAGCATCTGCTGCTCGCCGCCGGACATCGTGCCGCCCGCCTGCGACTTGCGCTCGGCGAGCCGCGGGAACAGCTCGTACGCCTCGGCCAGCTCCTTCGACGCGCTGTCCCGGCGGGCGTAGGCGCCCATCAGGAGGTTCTCCTCCACGGTCATCCCGGGGAAGATCCCGCGCCCCTCCGGCGCCTGCCCGATGCCGACCGACACCCGCTTGTGCCCGGCCATCCGGCTGATGTCCTGGCCGTCGAAGCGGATCGCGCCCGACGTCAGGCTCCGCAGCCCGGAGATCGTCTTCAGCGTGGTCGTCTTCCCGGCGCCGTTGGCGCCGATCAGCGTCACGATCTCGCCCTCGTCCACGGACACCGAGATGCCCTTGAGCGCGGCGATCTTTCCGTAGTGGACGTGGATGTCCTCGATCTCAAGAAGCATCGGCCGGAGCCCCCAGATACGCCTCGATCACCCGCGGGTCGTTCTGCACCTCGGCCGGGAGGCCGTCGGCGATCTTCTGCCCGAAGTCCAGCACCGCGACCCGGTCGCTGATCCCCATCACCAGGCTCATGTCGTGCTCGATGAGCATAACGGTGACCCCGGTGTCGCGGATCTTGCGGATCAGGTCCTGCAGCGCCACCTTCTCCGCCGGGTTCATGCCCGCCGCCGGCTCGTCCAGCAGCAGCAGCTTCGGGTTCGTGCCCAGCGCCCGCGCGATCTCCAGCCGGCGCTGGTCGCCGTACGGCAGGTTCTTCGCGGCCTCCTCGGCCCGGTGCGGGATGCCCACCAGCTCCAGCAGCTCGCGGGCCCGCTCGCGGCCCTGCCGCTCCTCGCGGTGGAACCACGGCAGCCCCAGCGCCGCGCCGGCGAGCCCCGTCCGGTGGTGGGCGTCCGTGCCCACCAGGACGTTCTCCAGCGCGGTCATGTTGTGGAACAGCCGCACGTTCTGGAACGTCCGGGCGACGCCCATCTTCGTCACGATGTAGCGCTTCTTGCCGTCGATGCGCTTGCCGTCGAACACCACCGAGCCCTCCGACGGCCGGTAGACGCCGGTGGTCACGTTGAACACCGTCGTCTTGCCCGCGCCGTTCGGGCCGATCAGCGCGAAGATCTCCCCCTCGCGGATGGTGATCTCCACCTTGTTCAGCGCCACGACGCCGCCGAACCGCATCACGACATCGCGCAGCTCCAGGACCGGCCTGCGCTCGTCCGTCCCGCTCACTTGCCCACCTCCGCGGCCTCGGACTGACCCGGCCCGGCGACCTCGGCGCCCATGCTGCCCATGCCGCCGGTGCCCTCCGCCAGTTCGGCCTTGCGCCGCCGCGACGGCCACAGCCCCTCCGGACGGAAGATCATCATCAGCACCAGCGCGCCGCCGAAGATCAGCATGCGGTACTCGTCCAGGAACCGGAACCGCTCGGGCAGCCACGCCACCACGAACGCGCCCAGGATCGCGCCCGGGATGTTCCCCGAGCCGCCCAGCACGACCGCCGCCAGGATCAGCGCCGACACGATGAACTCGAAGTTCGCCGGGAGGATCGACGTCTGCTTCGCGGCGAACACGACGCCGCCGCTGCCGCCGATGGCCGCGCCGATCGCGAACGCCGCCAGCTTGAACTTGAACGTCGGGACGCCCATCAGCTCCGCCGCGTCCTCGTCCTCGCGGATCGACGCCCAGGCCCGGCCGACGCGCGAGGCGTCCAGCCGCCGGACGAAGATGATCGCGATCACGATGAACGCGAGCAGCAGGTAGTAGTACGGCCGCGTGTCCAGCAGCCCGTACTTCAGCGGCTGCACGCCGAGGATCTCGAACTCCGACAGCGACGGCGGGTGCGGGATGCCCTGCACACCGCGCGGGCCGTTCACGAACGAGCTGTTGTTCGCCGTCCGCTTGACGATCTCACCGAAGCCGAGCGTGACGATCGCCAGGTAGTCGCCCCGCAGCCGCAGCGTCGGAGCGCCCAGGATCACCCCCGCCAGCGCCGAGAACAGGATCGCCAGGACCAGCGTCTCCCAGAAGCTCCAGTGGTACCGCACCGCGAAGATCGCGATGGTGTAGCCGCCGACCGCGTAGAACGCGACGTAGCCGAGGTCCAGGAGGCCGGCCATGCCGACCACGACGTTCAGGCCCAGCGCCAGCAGCACGTAGATGGCGATCTGGTCGCTGAGCATCGACGGCCAGCTCGCGCCGCTCGGCGCCATGAAGCTGCCGATCGCCTCGCTCGGCAGGAAGACCGCGCCGACGATGAGCAGGACGTAGACCGCCCAGCGCTGCCAGCCGGGGGCGCCCGCCCACCAGTCCCGCAGCGGATCGAGGGAGAGGCCGGAACCGCGCCGGCCCGCCTTGCCGTTCTTCGTCTTCGAAAGGTTCATGCGCGCGCCTGCTGGAGAGACTCACCGAGGATGCCGGTGGGACGGAACATCAGGACCAGGATCAGCACGGTGAACGCGACCACGTCCCGCCACTGCGAACCGAACAGGCTCGAACCGTACATCTCGAGCAGCCCGAGGACGAACCCGCCCGCGAGCGCGCCGCGGATGTTGCCGATCCCGCCGAGGACCGCCGCCGTGAACGCCTTGATGCCGAGCAGGAACCCGACGAAGTAGTTCGTCTGCTCGAAGCGCAGGAAGTACAGCGCCGCCGCGACGCCCGCCATGACGCCGCCGACCACGAACGTCACCGACACGACGCGGTCGATGTTGACGCCCATCAGCACGGCCGTCTCCGGGTCCTGCGCCGTCGAGCGGATGCCGCGGCCGAGCTTCGTCCGGTTCACGAACTGGTCGAGCGCCACCATCATCAGCACCGCGCCGACGAAGATGATCAGCTTGTCGTTGCTGATCTGGATGGGGCCGAAGTCGACCACGTTCGTCAGCTGCTTGAAGTGCTCGTCGACGGGCAGCCGGCCGCCCTCCTTCGAGGTTCCGAACACCCGGTGCACGACGACCGTCGCGAACAGCTGCTGGATGAAGATCGACGCCCCGATGGCCGAGATCAGCGCGGCCAGCCGGGACGCGCCCCTTTTTCGGAGCGGCCGGTACGCCGTCACCTCCAGGAGCATTGCGCTGCCGGCCGTGACCGCGCCGGCCACCACCGCGGTCAGCGCGACGACGCCGATGAGCGCGAAACCGCCCACGGTGCCGACACCGAGCGAGCGCACCGTCCACAGGGCGGCGAAGGTACCGACCATGAAGATGTCGGCATGCGCGAAGTTGATCAGCCTCAGCACGCCGTAGACCATCGTGTAGCCCAGCGCCAGCAGCGCGTAGATCGCGCCGAGCGCCAGACCGTCGATGGTCGACGGCCAGAATTGATTGATGAAGTCGTCGAGCACCTTGGGGTCGCCTTAATCAGAGAAGGAGCGGGAGCGCTGTAGCGCTCCCGCTCCCGCGCCATCAGGGGGTCTCGTCAGGGGCGCTGGTGACGCCTAGGAGACCTTCGCTTCGTTGCTCTTGCCGAGCAGCGGCAGCTGGTTGTCCTTCACCTCGTAGACGTAGATGTCCTGGGTCGCGAGCTCGCCGTTCTCCGCGAACTTGATCTGCTTGCCGACGCCGGGGACGTCCACGCTCTTGAGGAAGTCGTTGATCTCCTCGGGCTTGGTCTTGCCGCCCTTGACCGCCTCGATGAGCGCCGTCGCGGCGTCGAAGCCCTCGGTCGAGTAGATCGCGACCTCCGAGCCGAACTTCGCCTTGTAGTCGTCGGCGAACTTCTTGGCCTTCGGGTTGGTCTTGCCGGTCGGGTCGATGAGGCAGCCGCAGCTGATCAGCGTGCCCTGGGCGTTCTTCTGCCCGGTGCCCTCGATCAGGCCGGTGGCGAGCGAGCCGTCGCCCGACATCATCTTGCCGGTGTAGCCGCCCTCGCGCAGTTGCTTGAACAGCCGGCCCGCGACCGCGTAGTAGCCGCCGAAGTACACGAAGTCGGGCTTGAACTCGTTGATCTTGTTGACCGTCGAGGAGTAGTCGGTGCCCTTGTCGTCGACCGCGTCGTTCTGGGTCTGGGCGCCCTTGGCCTTCACGGCCTTCTCGATGGCGTCCGCGAGGCCCTTGCCGTAGTCCTGGTTGTCCGACACCAGGAAGACCTTCTTGGCGCCGGAGTTCATCACGAAGTCGGCGACGCCGGTGCTCTGCGCCGCGTCGTCGGCCACCACGCGGTGCCAGAACTTCCAGCCCTTCTCCGCGAGCGTGATGTTCGTCGCCGACGGCGACACGCTCGGGATCTTGGCCTCCTCCAGGATCGGGCCGACGCTCTGCGACTCGCCGGAGAACGCCGGGCCGATCAGGCCGGCGATCTTGTCGTTCTTGACCGCGGCCAGCGCCAGCGAGGTCGCCTGCTCCGGCTTGCCCTGGCTGTCATAGGTCTTGAGCTTGATCTTGACCTTGGGGTTCGTGGCGTTGTACTGCTCGATGGCCAGCTGCGCGCCCTGCTTGGGCGGGATCACCAGGCCCGAGTTCTCACCGGTCAGGTCGCCCATGAACCCGATCGTGACCTCGTTGCCGCTGCCACCGGAGTCGCCGTCGTCACTGCAGGCCACGGCGCTGAGCGCGAGCGCCGCGCTCACCGCCACCGCGCCGGTGATCCTCATCTTGTTGCGCCGCAAGGTGCCCAACCTTTCCATCCGGATCCGGGAGGGGATCGGGTACGAGTCATGTCCCGACGCCGAACCTAGGGAAAGGAAAACGGTCAGTCAGGGACCAGCTATGTCGTACACCGTCGAGCCACCCCGAAACAGGACCCCCGGATCGAAGGGTTACTTGTTCGTTACTCCCCTGTGCCCATCCGATACCCGCAATTGCCTGGGACGATTACGGAGAGTAACGACCATGGGGCAGTCCACGGCCCGTGGTTGGACCTTGACAACGCGCCGATCGGCGGTGACGCGGGGTCACTCGGCGGCGGACTCGTCCCTCTCGCCGGACGCGCCCGCGACGACGGCCTCCGCGACGGCCCGCATCGTGAGCCGGCGGTCCATCGAGGTCTTCTGGATCCAGCGGAAGGCCTCCGGCTCGGACCACCCGTGCGCCTGCTGCAGCAGCCCCTTCGCGCGGTCGACCACCTTGCGCGTCTCCAGCCGCTCCTGCAGCCCCGCGACCTCGGCCTCCAGCGCCCGCAGCTCGGTGTAGCGGCTCACCGCCATCTCGATCGCCGGCGCGAGGTCGGTCTTGGAGAACGGCTTGACGAGGTAGGCCATCGCCCCGGCGTCGGTCGCCCGCTGGACGAGTTCGCGCTGGGAGAACGCGGTGAGGATCACCACCGGCGCGATCCGGTCCGCGGAGATCCGCTCGGCCGCCGAGATCCCGTCCAGCACCGGCATCTTCACGTCCAGGATCACGAGGTCGGGCTTGAGCTCCCCGGCCAGCCGCACGGCGGCCTCGCCGTCCCCCGCCTCCCCGACGACCTCGTAGCCGTCCTCCTGAAGCATCTCCTTGAGGTCCAGCCGGATCAGGGCCTCATCTTCCGCGATCACAACTCGCCGAGCGCTCTCCACGCGCACGAGCCTACCGAAACCCGCTACCCTGGTCCCCGCGAGGGTTCCCCGACGCGCCCCGTTCCCTACGCCGCCTAGCTGTCCGGATTATCCGGATAAATGCCCCGATAGCCCAATGGCAGAGGCAATGTGCTCAAACCACATCAAGTGTGGGTTCGAATCCCACTCGGGGCACCGCTGACGAACCGCCGTCCGACCGGACGGCGGTTTTTTCGTCCCGCCGGAGCCGCGTCTCGGCCGTCCGGTTGGCCGGAGCGTCGTGGAAATGAGATCGGGTGGTGATGCAAGGGGCCGGGCACCGCGCGGGGTGCGGGTCGCGCGGTGCCCGGCGGGGCGGATGGCTCAGTGCTGGACGGCGATGGCGTCGCCCAGGGTGTGGACGCGGAGGGCGTTGGTGGAGCCCGGCGTGCCGGGCGGTGAGCCGGCGACGACGACGACCTTGTCGCCCTTCTGGCAGCGGCCGAGTTCGAGGAGGGCCTGCTCCACCTGGCCGAACATCGCGTCGGTGTGGTCGACCTGCGGGACGATGAAGGTCTCGACGCCCCAGACGTGCGCGAGGCGGCCGCGGACGGCGGGGACCGAGGTGAAGGCCAGCAGCGGGATCGGGGAGCGGTAGCGCGACAGGCGGCGGGCCGTCTCGCCGGACATCGTGAACGCGGCGAGGGCCTCGGCACCGACGATGGCGCCGACCTCGGCGGCGGCGCGGGCGATGGCGCCGCCGACGGTCTCGGGCATGCGCTCCAGGGTGTGGGTGGCGTGCAGGACGGCCTGCTCGGCGGTCTGCACGATGCGGCTCATCGTCAGGACGGACTCGATGGGGTACTGGCCGACGCTGGTCTCGCCGGACAGCATGACGGCGTCGGCGCCCTCGAAGACCGCGTTGGCGACGTCGGAGGTCTCGGCGCGGGTGGGACGCGGCGCGGAGATCATCGATTCGAGCATCTGGGTGGCGACGATGACCGGGCGGGCCTTCTCGCGGCACAGCTCGATGGCGCGCTTCTGCACGATCGGGACCTGTTCGAGCGGGAGCTCGACGCCGAGGTCGCCGCGGGCGACCATGATGCCGTCGAAGGCGGCGACGATCTCGGGCAGGCGCTCGACGGCCTGCGGCTTCTCGATCTTGCCGATGAGGGGGACGCGGACGCCCTCCTCCTCCATGATCTGGTAGCAGATGTCGGCGTCGGCGGGGGTCCGCACGAAGGACAGGGCGACGAGGTCGACGCCGAGGCGCAGGGCCCAGCGCAGGTCGGTCTCGTCCTTCTCGGTGAGGGCGGGGACGCTGACCGGGACGCCGGGCAGGTTGAGGCCCTTGTTGTCGGAGACCATGCCGCCGACGGTGACGGTGGTGCGGACGCGCGTGCCGTCGACGTCGACGACCTTGAGGGCGACGCGGCCGTCGTCGATGAGGACGGTGTCGCCGGGGCTGACGTCGCCCGGCAGGCCCTGGTAGGTGGTGGACACCTCGCGGCGGGTGCCGGGGACGTCGTCGGTGGTGATGGTGAACTCGTCGCCGAGCGTGAGCCGTACCGGCCCGTCGGGGAAGCGGCCGATGCGGATCTTGGGGCCCTGCAGGTCCGCCAGGATGCCGACGCCGCGGCCGGTGGCGTCGGCGGCCGCCCTGATCCGGTGGAAGACCTCCTCGTGGACGGCGTGGTCGCCGTGGCTCATGTTGAGGCGCGCGACGTCGATACCGGCCTCGACGAGGGCGTTGATCTGCTCGGTGCTGGAGCAGGCGGGACCGATGGTGCTGACAATCTTCGCTCGACGGGTCACGTGCACAACCGTACTTAGTTACTTGTCGGTACGGATATTCGTGCAGGATATGGTCGCCCGCGGTTCACCGATTGGTCTAGGTCAGAGGTCTAGACCACATGTGGCCCCGGTCAGCGCTTGAACGCCTCGACGGCCGCCTGGCAGAACGCCTTGAGATCGTCGGGCTTGCGGCTGCTGACGAGGGTGTTGGGCCCGTCCTCGCAGATCTGTACCTCCTCGTCCACCCAGTCGGCACCCGCGTTGCGCAGATCGGTCTGGAGACTGGGCCAGGACGTCATGGTGCGGCCGCGCACGACGTCCGCCTCCACGAGGGTCCACGGCCCGTGGCAGATGACGGCGACGGGCTTGCCGGCGTCGAAGAAGGACTTGGCGAACGCGACGGCCTTGGGGTCGGTGCGCAGGAAGTCGGGGTTGGCGACGCCGCCCGGCAGGACGAGCGCGTCGAACTCGGTGTGGTCGGACACGTCGACCGTGGTGTCGACGGGGAAGGTGTCGCCCTTGTCCAGGTGGTTGAACGCCTGGAGGCGGCCGGACTGGGTGGAGACCAGGCGCGGGGTGCCCCCGGCCTGCTCCACGGCCGTCCAGGGCTCGGTCAGCTCGACCTGCTCGGTGCCCTCGGGGGCGCAGAGGAAGGCGACGGTGCTGCCCTGAAGATCGTTCGACATGGTTTCTCCTGAAATGGCGGGTTTCTCTGGCCCCTGCCCGAAGGAGCGGGTGGTATGCAGGAGGAATGGGTCACACCGTCCCCCGGCCCCCGCCGGCGAGCTCCGCCCGGCCGGACTACCGCGAGTACCCGGTGCCGGGGCTGGCCTGCGCGTGGACGTCGGCGCTGCCGCCGGACGCGGAGCCGTTCGTCCAGCGCGTGGTGCCGGACGGGTGCGTCGACCTCATGTGGTCGGAGGCCGGGATCCTCGTGGCGGGCCCGGACACCGGGCCGCTCCCCGCGGCGATGCGCCCGGGCGCGGCGGTGGTGGCGGTGCGGTTCCGGCCGGGGACGGCGCCGCCGGTACTGGGCGTCCCGGCGGACGCGGTCCGGGACGCGCGGGTCCCGCTGCGGGAGCTGTGGGGCGCGGAGGCCGACCGGCTGGCCGCGGACGTCGCGGCGGCGGGCGACCGGCGGGCGGCGCTCGTCACGGCGGTGCGGGAGAGGCTGGGGCCGCCCGACCCGCTCGTCCCGGCGGTGGTGGCGGGGGTGGCCCGCGGCCGGGTGCGGGACGTGGCGGACGGCCTCGGCATCGGCGAGCGCCAGCTGCGGCGCCGTTCGCTGGCGGCGTTCGGGTACGGGCCGAAGACGCTGCAGCGGGTGCTGCGGTTCCAGCGGGCGCTGCGGCTGGCGCGGGCCGGCGGGGCGCTGGCGGACGTGGCGTACACGGCGGGCTACGCCGACCAGGCCCATTTCGCGCACGAGGTGCGGGACCTGGCGGGCGAGCCCGTCGGGAACCTGCTGTGAGTCAGGGCTTGAGCCGGCCGTAGGCGCGGAGCGTCAGGAGCCGCTCGACGGTGACGAAGCCGCGCCATTCGGGCCGGGTGACGGGCGTCCAGCTGGGGAAGGCGATGTCCCAGCCGCCGTCGTCGGCCTGGTCGTCGATGAGGGCGTCCAGCCGGGCATCGATGACGTCGTCGGCATAGAGGCGGCGCCCGTGGCCGCCGGGGGCCGGGGCGAAGTCGAGGACGTCCTGGTGGTCGCTGTGCGCGGCGGCGGCCAGGGCGTCCCGGACGCGGGTGAACGCGGCCTCGGCGCGGTCGCGGTCGGGGACGTGGTCGAGGAACATCAGGATCGCGAGGACGTCGTAGGGCCCGGGTTCGGTGTCGAAGTCCTCCAGGTGGCGCCAGCAGAAGGCGGTGGCCTGGGCGAGCCAGGGGTGGGCTGATCCGGCCCGGTGGAGCATCCCGGCGAGCGTCGCGGTGGGGTTGATGCTCGCGGGCGGGTCGTCGGGCGTCTGCCACCAGGGGCCATGCGGGGCGTCGCGGACGGTCGGCAGCGCGAACGGCACTCCCCCGCCGTCCCGGGTGATGGAGGCGAGGTAGCCGGCCACGCGGTCGACGGCGGGGTCGCGGTCGGCGCCGGCCTCGTGCAGGAACTGGAGGGCGTGCTGGGCGGGGACGGGCTGGCTGCCCGCCCCGCGCAGGTCGGGTTCGAGGGCGTGGCCGTAGCCGCCGTCGGGGTTCTCGTAGGCCCGGAGCGCGGCGACGACGGGGGCGGCGGGGCCGCCGCGGAAGTGGAGCGTGAACCGGTGGCGGTCGATGAGACGGCCGTTGAGCAGCATGAACCGTTCGGCGCGGGCCAGGGCGTCGGCGTGCGGGACTCTCATGGCCCCCACCCTAGGGAGGCCGGTTCCGGCCGGTCTTGTCGGAAACGGACGTCCGGGCGGGTCGCGGTGGGCCCGGCCACCCCAGCGGTGGGTGGCCGAGCCCCTGAGTCCCGCGTTGCGGGGTGCGGGAGCGCGCGGCCCGCGCGGCGCGCCGGGAGTGTGCGGTCCCGGCGCCGCGTGAACCCTGGCGGGACGCTAGCCGACCGGTCCCAAGACCACAAGGGGGGCCGAGGTCACGACCGTTTTCACCGGAACCGCGACTGTGGTCTGCTATGCGTCATGAGTGATCCCCTAGACGAACGTGACAGGGCCGGTGAGCCGCTCGCGGTGGTGGCGCGGGAGGCGGGGTCGTATCTGGACGGCCTGCGGGAGCGTCCCGTCCACGACGGCTCGAAGGACGCGCTGCTCGACGAGCTGGACGGTCCGCTGCCCGCCGCCGGGGACGGCGCGGTGGCGGCGGTGGAGCGGCTCGTCCGGATCGGGACGGCGGCGGCGACGCACTCGTCCGGGCCGCGGTTCTTCCACTTCGTGGTGGGCGGGTCGACGCCGGCGGCGATGGCGGGCGACTGGACCGCGTCCCTGCTGGACCAGGCGGCCGGGCTGTGGCTCACGTCGCCGCTGGCGGCGCGGGCGGAGACGGTCGTGCTGCGCTGGCTGAAGGAGCTGTTCGGGCTGCCCGCCTCGTACGGGGGCGTGCTGACGCCGAGCGCGACGCTCGCGCACGTGACGGGCCTGGCGAGCGCGCGGTCCTGGTGGGCGGAGCGGTACGGCGTGGACGTCGCGTCGCGGGGCCTGTCCGGGCTGCCGGCCATGCCGGTGTTCAGCAGCGGGCTGGTGCACGTCAGCACCCGGAAGGCGCTGCAGATCCTCGGCTGCGGCCGGGACACGCTGCGCACGTTCGCGCGCGACGACGCCGGGCGCGTCGACCTCGCCGCGATGGACGAGGCCCTGGCCCGGGTCGGCGGGCGCGCCGTGGTCGTGGCGAACCTCGGCGAGGTCAACACCGGCGACTCCGACCCGATCGCGGACCTCGCGGACCTGGCCGAGCGGCACGGCGCCTGGCTCCACGTGGACGGGGCGTTCGGGCTGTTCGCGGCGCTGAGCCCGCGTACCGCGCACCTCGCCCGCGGGGTGGAGCGGGCCGACTCGGTGACGGCGGACGGGCACAAGTGGCTGAACGTCCCGTACGAGAGCGGGTTCTCGTTCGTCCGGGACCCCGCCGGGCTGAGCCGCGCGTTCGGCGCGTGGGGCGCGGCGTACCTGCCGGACGCCGACGGGGAGCGCGTCAACTACAACATGCTGGGCCCGGAGTCGTCGCGGCGGGCGCGGGCGCTGCCGATCTGGGCGACGCTGCGCGCCTACGGCCGGGACGGCTACCGGGAGATGGTGGAGCGCCACCTCGACGTGGCCGCGCACCTCGGCGCCCTCGTCGAGGCGGCGCCCGACCTGGAGCTGCTGGCGCCCGTCCAGCTGTGCATCGCGTGCTTCCGGTACCGCCCGGAGGGCGTCCCCGAGGAGCGGCTCGACGCGCTGAACGCGCGCCTGGGCGAGGCCCTGCTCGCCGACGGCCGCGTCTACGCGGGGACGAGCACCTACCGGGGCATGACGGTGTTCCGCCCCGCACCGCTCAACTGGCGCACGACGAAGGCCGACGTGGAGCAACTGGTGCACGTTCTCCGCGAACTCGGCCCCACCATCGAGGCGTGACCGCCGTGCCTCAGACCATCTCGGAGGAGACGGTCAGCCGGGAGCCGAGCAGCGCCTCCAGGGACCGGTGCGCGATCTCCAGGTCGGCGCAGGGCGGGTCTCCGGTGACGCGGACGTGGTCCTGCCGCTCCGCGCCCGTCTCGTCGGTCCAGGAGACGAGGAAGCGCACCGCCCAGCCGTCCCCCTTCGACCCGAAGACCGCCTCGGCGATGCGGCCGGCGTCCAGCAGCCAGTTGCCCTCCCGCTGGAGCAGTTCCCGACTCACGGGGGCTCTCAGTCCGGTACCGGGATCCCGCACGGGACGATCTTGGGGGCGTCCGAATGGTAGCGGGACCCTCGGACGAGAGCTCCGCTTTCTCAGGTCGCGCAGTCGTTCCAGGAGGCGGTCTCGTCGAGTTCGTCGAAGGGCTGGGTGAGGCTGTACCAGCAGCCGGAGTCGTCGCGGAAGACGGCCTCGATGCCGTACGGGCGCTTCTCCGGCTTGTGGACGAACTCGACGCCCCGGGCGGACAGCCGCTCGTACTCGGCCTCGCAGTCGTCGGTGTTGAACGCGCCGGCGCCGAGGACGCCCTTGGCGATGAGCGCCTTCATCTGCGCGGCGGAGTCGGGGTCCATGGTGGGCGGTCCGGGGACCATGAGGGCGAGGCTGAGGTCGGGCTGCCCCTCGGCGCCGACGGTGACCCAGCGCATCCCGCCCTCGCCGAGGGTCAGGTCGTCGCGGACCTCCAGGCCGAGCTTGCCGGTGAAGAACGCGAGGGCGGAGTCCTGGTCGAGGACCCAGACGGTGGCCAGTCCCAGCTTCGTGATCATGTTGCCTCCCTGGTGGGCGGGTTCCGGGTGTTCACGCTAGGGGGCCGGGAGGCGGGCGGCCTTCTCGAAAGTTGCTCAGCGGCCGCGGAAGCCGCCCGCCCAGAGCAGCACGTAGCAGCCGGGGATGGCGGCGGCCCCGCCGGTGCGGGCGCGGCGGCGGAACTCGGTCGGCGTCATGCCGGTCTGCTGCTTGAAGCGGGTGCAGAACGTGCCGAGGCTCGTGAAGCCGACGAGCATGCAGATCTCGGTGACGGTCAGGTTGGCGGTGCGCAGCAGGTCCTGGGCGCGTTCGATGCGGCGGCGGGCGAGGTAGGCGCCGGGGGTCTCGCCGTAGACCTCGCTGAACAGCCGGACGAAGTGGTAGCGGGAGTAGCCGGCGCGGGCGGCGACGGCGGCGACGTCGAGGGGCTCGGCCCATTCGCGGTCCATGGCGTCCCGGGCGATCCGCATCCGCCGCAGCACGCCGGTGTCCAGCACGGGGGCCGTGTTCCGCATGCTCCCCATGCTCGCACGAAGGCCCTGGAGGGACGTCCCTCCAGGGCCTTCGGTGCGGTGCGCTCAGGCGATCGGGCGCGCCGTCGGCGGGATCGGGTACGGCAGGTCGGTCCGGCCGGTGAGGTAGGCGTCGACGCCGTGCGCGGCGGCGCGTCCCTCGGCGATCGCCCAGACGATCAGGGACTGGCCGCGGCCCATGTCGCCCGCGGCGTACACGCCGTCCACGGACGTCTTGTAGTCGCCGTCGCGGACCACGTTGCCGCGCTGGTCGAGCTCGACGCCGAGCTGCTCCAGCAGGCCCTCGCGCTGCGGGCCGAGGAAGCCCATGGCGAGCGTGACCAGCTCCGCGGGGATCTCCCGCTCGGTGCCCTCGACCGGCGCGAACCGGGTCTCGGGGCCGCCGACCTCGACCAGCCGCAGCGCGCGGACGTTGCCGTCGGCGTCGCCGGCGAACTCGGTGGTGGAGACGGCGTACACGCGGTCGCCGCCCAGGTCGGCCAGCTCCTCGTGGGCGCTCTCCACCTTGAACAGCATCGGGTACGTCGGCCACGGCTGGGAGTCCGGGCGGGACTCCGGGGGCCGCGGCATGATCTCCAGCTGGGTGACGGACGCGGCGCCCTGCCGGATCGCGGTGCCGATGCAGTCGGCGCCGGTGTCGCCGCCGCCGATGACCACGACGTGCTTGCCCTTCGCGGAGATCGGCGACTCGTCGTAGTCGCCCTCCTGCGCCTTGTTGGACGGCGGCAGGTACTCCATCGCCTGGTAGACGCCCTTGAGGTCGCGTCCGGGGACGGGCAGGTCGCGCCACGCGGTGGCGCCGCCCGCGAGGACGACCGCGTCGTAGCGCTCGCGCAGCTCGTCGGCGGTGACGTCGACGCCCACGTTCACCGAGGTCTTGAAGGCGGTGCCCTCGGCGCGCATCTGGGCGAGGCGCCGGTCGAGGTGCCGCTTCTCCATCTTGAACTCGGGGATGCCGTAGCGCAGCAGGCCGCCGACGCGGTCGGCGCGCTCGTACACCGTGACGTCGTGGCCGGCGCGGGTGAGCTGCTGCGCGGCGGCGAGGCCCGCGGGCCCGGAGCCGACGACCGCCACCGTCTTGCCCGTCTTCACGGCGGGCGGCTGCGGGCGCACCCAGCCCTCCGCGAACGCCCGGTCGATGATCTCGACCTCGACCCGCTTGATCGTCACCGGGTCCTGGTTGATGCCGAGGACGCAGGCGCTCTCGCACGGGGCGGGGCACAGCCGCCCGGTGAACTCGGGGAAGTTGTTGGTGGCGTGCAGCCGCTCGATCGCCTCCCGCCAGTCCTTGCGGTAGACGAGGTCGTTCCACTCGGGGATCAGGTTGCCGAGGGGGCAGCCCTGGTGGCAGAACGGGATGCCGCAGTCCATGCAGCGGCTCGCCTGCTTCTCCAGCCGGTCGGTGCCGAAGTCCTCGTAGACCTCCGACCAGCTCTTGATCCGCACGTCGACCGGGCGGCGCTTCGGGAGCTCCCGCCGGACGGTCAGGAAACCCTTCGGGTCAGCCATGTGGAGTCCCCCTCTCAGCTCTGCGCCGCGGACATGACGGCCTCGTCGACGTCGCGGCCCTCGGCCTCGGCCTTGGCCATGGCGTCCAGGACGCGCCGGTAGTCGCGCGGCATGATCTTGGTGAAGCGGGCGGCGGCCGCGTCCCAGCCGTCCAGCAGCCGGCGGGCGACGGCCGAGCCGGTCTCCGCCAGGTGCCGCTCGACCAGCGTCCGGACGAACTCCGCGTCGCCGGCGTCGAGCGGTTCCAGGTCGACCATCTCGCCGTTGACCCGCTCGGGCACCAGGTCCAGGACGTAGGCGATGCCGCCGGACATGCCGGCCGCGAGGTTGCGCCCGGTCCGGCCGAGGATCACCGCGCGGCCGCCGGTCATGTACTCGCAGGCGTGGTCGCCGACGCCCTCGACGACGGCGGTGGCGCCGGAGTTGCGGACGCAGAACCGCTCCCCGACGACGCCGCGGGCGAACAGCTCGCCGGACGTCGCGCCGTACAGGATGACGTTGCCGCCGATGATCTGCTCCTCGGCCGCGAACCCGGCGTCCGCCGGGGGCGCCAGCGTGAGCCGCCCGCCGGACAGGCCCTTGCCGACGTAGTCGTTGGCGTCGCCGACGAGCCGCAGCGTGATGCCGCGGGGCACGAACGCGCCGAACGAGTTGCCCGCCGACCCGGTGAAGGTGACGTCGATCGTGCCGTCGGGCAGGCCCGCGCCGCCCCACTTCTTGGTCAGCTCGTGGCCGAGCATCGTGCCGACCGTCCGGTTGACGTTGCGGATCGGCAGTTCCAGCTTGACCGGGTCGCCGAACGAGAGCGCGCCCTCGGCGAGCTGGATCAGCGTGTTGTCGAGCGCCTTCTCCAGCCCGTGGTCCTGCACGGCGGTGCGGCGCAGCGACGCGCCGTCCGCGACCTCGGGGGCGTGCAGGATCGGGGCGAGGTCCAGGCCGGACGCCTTCCAGTGGTCGACGGCCTCGCGCATGTCGATCATCTCGACGTGCCCGATCGCCTCGTCCAGCGAGCGGAACCCGAGGGCCGCCAGGTACTCGCGGACCTCCTCGGCGACGAACTCGAAGAAGTTCACCACGAACTCGGGCTTGCCGGAGAACCGCTGCCGCAGCACCGGGTTCTGGGTGGCGACGCCGACGGGGCAGGTGTCCAGGTGGCAGACCCGCATCATGACGCAGCCCGACACCACCAGCGGCGCCGTCGCGAAGCCGTACTCCTCGGCGCCGAGGAGGGCGGCGACGACGACGTCCCGGCCGGTCTTCATCTGCCCGTCGGTCTGCACGACGATGCGGTCGCGCAGGCCGTTGAGCAGCAGCGTCTGCTGCGTCTCGGCGAGGCCCAGCTCCCAGGGGGCGCCGGCGTGCTTCAGCGACGTCAGCGGGGACGCGCCGGTGCCGCCGTCGTGCCCGGAGATCAGCACCACGTCGGCGTGCGCCTTGGACACCCCGGCCGCGACCGTGCCGACCCCGACCTCGGCGACGAGCTTGACGTGCACGCGCGCCGCCGGGTTGGCGTTCTTCAGGTCGTGGATGAGCTGCGCCAGGTCCTCGATCGAGTAGATGTCGTGGTGCGGCGGCGGCGAGATGAGGCCGACGCCGGGCGTGGAGTGCCGGGTCTTGGCGATCCACGGGTAGACCTTGTGGCCGGGCAGCTGGCCGCCCTCGCCGGGCTTGGCGCCCTGCGCCATCTTGATCTGGATGTCGTCGGAGTTGGTGAGGTACTCCGAGGTCACGCCGAACCGGCCGGACGCGACCTGCTTGATGGCGCTGCGCCGCAGGTCGCCGTTCTCGTCCGGGGTGAAGCGCGCCGGGTCCTCGCCGCCCTCGCCGGTGTTGGACTTGCCGCCGAGCCGGTTCATCGCGATCGCGAGGGTCTCGTGCGCCTCCGCGGAGATGGACCCGTACGACATCGCGCCGGTGGAGAACCGCTTGACGATCTCCGAGACCGGCTCGACCTCCTCGATCGGCACCGGCTCCCGCTCGCCCTCCTTGAGCTTGAACAGCCCGCGCAGCGTCATCAGCTTCTCGGCCTGCGCGTCGACCGTGGAGGTGTACTCCTTGAAGATCTCGTAGCGGCGGGTGCGGGTGGCGTGCTGGAGCTTGAACACCGTGTCCGGGTTGAACAGGTGCGGCTCGCCCTCGCGGCGCCACTGGTACTCGCCGCCGACCTCCAGGGTGCGGTGCGCGAGGTCGTTGCCGCCCGGCGGGTAGGCGCGGGCGTGCCGCTGCGCGACCTCCCGGGCCAGCACGTCGAACCCGACGCCGCCGAGCCGGGACGTGGTGCCGGTGAAGCAGCGCGCCACGACGTCCTCGCCGAGGCCGATCGCCTCGAAGATCTGCGCGCCGGTGTAGGACGCGACCGTGGACACGCCCATCTTCGACATGACCTTCAGGACGCCCTTGCCGTACGCCTTCACGAGGTTCCGGACGGCCTTCGCCGGGTCCAGGCCCTCGATCGCCCCGCCGCGGACCAGGTCCTCGACGGTCTCGATCGCCAGGTACGGGTTGATCGCGGACGCGCCGTACCCGATGAGCAGCGCCATGTGGTGGCACTCGCGGGCCTCGCCCGTCTCGATCACCAGGCCGGTCCGGGTGCGGGTCTTCTCCCGGATGAGGTGGTGGTGGACCGAGCCGGTGAGCAGCAGCGACGGGATCGCGGCGCGGGCGGAGTCGGCGCCGCGGTCCGACAGCACGATGATGCGGGCGCCGGCGGCGATGGCCCGGCTCACCTCGGAGTTGATCTCCTCCAGGCGCGCCTCCAGGGCCTCTCCCCCGCCGGCGACCTCGTACAGGCCCTGCACGACGTGGGCCTGCAGGTGCGGCAGCGAGCCCTCGTCGTCGATGTGGATGATCTTGGACAGCTCGTCGTTGTCCAGGATGGGGGTGGGCAGGACGAGCCGGCGGCACGAGTCCGGGCCGGGCTCCAGGAGGTTGCCCTCCGGGCCGAGCGTGGACTGCAGCGAGGTGACGAGCTCCTCGCGGATCGCGTCCAGCGGCGGGTTCGTGACCTGCGCGAACAGCTGCTTGAAGTAGTCGAACAGCAGCCGCGGCCGCTCCGAGAGCACCGCGATCGGGGTGTCGGTGCCCATCGACCCGATCGGCTCGGCGCCCGTCTTCGCCATCGGCGTCAGGATGATCCGCTGCTCTTCGAGGGTGTAGCCGAACGTCTGCTGCCGCCTGACCAGCGTCTCGTGCGTCGGGATCTCCCGCTCGCGCTGCGGCAGCTCCTCGAAGCGGACGAGGCCCTCGTGCAGCCACTCGCCGTACGGGTGCTCGGCGGCCAGCTCGGCCTTGACCTCGTCGTCCTCGACGATCCGCCCGGCGGCGGTGTCCACGAGGAAGATCTTGCCGGGCTGGAGCCGGCCCTTGCGGACGACCTTGCTCGCCGGGATGTCGAGCACGCCGGCCTCGCTGGCCAGCACGACCAGGCCGTCGTCGGTCACCCAGTACCGGCCGGGGCGCAGCCCGTTGCGGTCCAGGACGGCGCCGACCACGGTCCCGTCGGTGAAGCTGACGCTGGCGGGGCCGTCCCACGCCTCCATCAGCGTGGAGTGGAACTCGTAGAAGGCCCGGCGGGCCGGGTCCATCTCGGTGTGGTTCTCCCACGCCTCCGGGATCATCATCAGCACCGCGTGGGGCAGCGACCGGCCGCCGAGGTGCAGCAGCTCCAGGCACTCGTCGAACGAGGCGGTGTCGGACGCCTCGATGTCGATCACCGGGAAGATCCGGGACAGGTCGCCGGGCAGCAGGTCCGACTTCAGCAGCGCCTCGCGGGCCCGCATCCAGTTCCGGTTGCCCTTCACCGTGTTGATCTCGCCGTTGTGGGCGATGAACCGGTACGGGTGGGCCAGCTCCCAGGCGGGGAACGTGTTGGTCGAGAACCGCGAGTGCACCAGGGCGATCGCGCTGGTGAAGCGGCGGTCCGACAGGTCGGGGAAGAACGGCTCCAGCTGCGGGGTCGTCAGCATCCCCTTGTAGACGATCGTGCGGCTGGACAGGCTCGGGAAGTACACCCGGACGTCCTGCTCGGCGCGCTCGCGCATGCAGAACACCGCGCGGTCCAGCTCCAGGCCGGTCTTGCCCGCGTGCGGGCCGCCGGCGGCGGGGGCGATGAACAGCTGGGCGAAGTGCGGCATGACGCGCCGCGCGGCCGGGCCGGTGAAGTCGGGGTCGTGCGGCAGCTCGCGCCAGCCGAGAACCGTCAGGCCCTCCTCGACGCACAGCGTCTCGATGTGGGCGACCGCCGCCGCGCGCTCGGCGGCGTCCGCCGGGAGGAAGGCGATCCCGGCCGCGTACGCGCCGGCGTCGGGCAGCGGGAAGCCGCAGACCTCGCGGAAGAACGCGTCCGGGAGCTGGACGAGGATGCCGACGCCGTCGCCGTCGTCCGGCTCCGCGCCCACCGCGCCGCGGTGGTCGAGGTTCTTCAGCACGGTCAGGGCGTTCTCGACGATCTCGTGGCTCTTGCGGCCGTGCATGTCGGCGACCATGCCGACGCCGCAGGCGTCGTGCTCGTTCGCCGGGTCGTACAGCCCCTGGGCATCGGGGCGGCCCTGTACGCGGGCAGCAGGTGTGAAGGCAGCTGCGGCCATCAACCCTCCCGTCGTCGTCTCGTGTCACTGCTTCGGTGTCAGTGCAGTCGTGGGACGACGTTGGCCCTGCTGCGGTGAGATGACATTACATCACTGTCGGGAACATGCCCGACTGCACCGGATCGCGAAACTTACCCGCGGCGATCCGAGCGCATGCCATCTCGGAGTGGTTTAGACCAAGGCTAGTGGCGGGTTCGGGGCGGGCATTGCGCTGACCTGCGTGAGCATCATCACCGGGTCGGGACGTTTACCCCGAAATTCGGGTGATCTACCGAAATTTTCCGTCGTCCGCGGCCACTCGGACGCACTCGGGGCGGGTCACCCGGACGCGGCTCATTCGGACGCGCGGGCGGCGCGGCCGAGCACCGCCGGGGACTTGCCGCCCTCGATCAGCAGCGACAGCAGCGTCTCGTCGGTCTCGGTGCCCTTGCCGTCCAGCCGCTCCGCCCACGAGACCACGGCGAAGTGGCCCATGGCGAGGCCCCGCGCCATGCCGAAGCCGCGGCCGAAGTCGTCCAGCGGCTCGGGGGCCTCCAGCGGCCGGACGAAGCCGGCGCCGATCGTGTGCTCCAGCCGGGCGACGAACCGGTCCGCGTCCGCCGAGCTGTTCAGGTTGAACACCGTGACGGCCAGCCCGTAGCCGCGCTTCGGGTCGGAGTAGATGCCCCGCGCCGCCTGGGTGCAGCCGCCCTTGCCCAGCTCGGCGCCCACGCTGCCGCCCCACACGGCGGCGGCGCAGTCGGCGTCGAGCCGCTTCGCGCGCAGCTTCACCTTGACCTCGCCGTCGGGGACGGCCAGCGTCGCCGCGTCCGCCGGGAACGCCTCCGCCGCCGTCAGCGGCTCGGGGTCGGACCCGCGGGCGGCGATCCCGCCGTACGCCGACGTCGAGGGCGAGCTGGAGTAGGAGGTCGGGGACGGTCCGTTCCCCGCCGGCTTCCCGATCTTGGCGTTCGCCGCGCTGCCCGCCGCGGGACCGTTCCCGTCGCGGAACACCACGACGGCGGCGAGCCCGATCAGCACGAGCACGCCGAGCGCGGCGGCCGCGCCGAAGTACAGCTTCGGGCCGAGCGCGGCGACGCGGCCCGCGAGCCCGCCGGGCGCCGCCGGCTCACCCGCCTGGGCGGGCCGTTTCGGCCGTTTGGGCTGCTCGGACCGGCCGGGCCGGCCCTGCCGCTTCGCCTTGCCGGGCCGCTTCGGCCCGCGCCCGCCGGGACGGGGAGGCGGGACGGCCTCGTACGGCTCGCCGTACGGCTCCTCGTACCGCTCGTCGTACCGCTCGTCATAGGCGGGCTCGGCGTAGGGGGCCGGCTCGTACGGAGCCTCGGCATAGGGCGGCGGCACGTCGTCGTAGGGCGGCGCGGGAGGCGGGACGGGGCGCTCCCGGCGCGGGCCCGGATGTCCTGCACCTGGACCTGCTGGCCGGTCGCGGTCCCGACCTGCTGGAACACCTCGGTGATCAGCGTCGTCTCGATCTTCCCGGCCGA
>NZ_JBFARO010000061.1:0-45953 GCF_040677125.1 Actinomadura sp. NPDC049382 | reverse complement strand
CCGCCCTCGCCGCGCACACCCCCGCCGACGACATCGCGATCGTCGCGGTCGGCTGCGACGGCATCCCCAAGGACGAGGCCGTCGTGCTGGTGAAGGGCTACCTCGACGACAAGGCGCCCGCCAACGCCCTGAGCGGCCACACCGAGGACGTGCAGGCGGTGGCGTTCAGCCCGGACGGCAAGACGCTGGCGTCGGGCGGCGAGGACCACACGGTGCGGCTGTGGGACGTGGCCGGCGAACGTCCCGTCGCCGTCTTCGACGACTACCAGGACAAGGTCTACGCGGTGGCGTTCAGCCCGGACGGCCGGCTCCTCGCGGCCGGGGGCTCCGGCGGCAAGGTGCAGCTGTGGGACCTGGGCACCAGGCGCGCCGTCGCCGCCCTCGACAACGACGGCGTCCACATCGGTGACCTGGCGTTCAGCCCGGACGGCAAGACCCTCGCCGTCGCGGGCGACGGCGGCGCGACCGTGAAGCTGTGGAACGTGTCCGGCCGGCGCGTGGTCGCCCAGTACGGGAACAGCGCGTGGAACGGCGACTCGGTGGTGTTCAGCCCGGACGGGACGATGCTCGCCGCGACCGGCAACTCCTCTCCGACGATGCTGTGGAACGTGCGGACCAAACGCCTCATCAGCAGCTTCGACAATTCCACCGCCCTGGCGGTCGCGTTCAGCGGGGATGGCAAGACCCTCGCCGTCGGCGGGCAGGACGGCAAGGTGAACCAGTGGAGCACGGCCACCAAGCGCGTGACCGGTACGTTCACCGACGCCGGCAACTGGGTCCAGTCGCTCGCCTACAGCCGCGACGGGAAGTACCTCGCCGCCGGTGACGCCGACGGCACGACATGGGTGTGGGACCTGGCCACCAACAAGGCCACCGCCTTCAAGGTCCGCGTGGCGGCGGTGATGTCCGTCGCGTTCAGCCCGGACGGCGGGACGGTGGCCAGCGCGCACCGCTACGACCACAAGGTGCGGCTCTGGAAGGCCCCCTGACGGCCCCCTGACGCGTCCGGTCCTTCGTTTCGGGAACGCTGGTCGGGTAGATCGCCTGCAGACGTGCCTTGGGGGAGGGGGCTGCGGGCGGCATGCTGGCGCTGGTCGGAATCTATGCCGTCGCGGCCGTCGCCGTCCCCTGGGCACTGGGGCGCCACCGGCGGACGATGGCGTGCGCCGCCGCGCTGCCGCCCGCCGCCACGGCCGTCTGGGCGGCGGCCCGGGCCGGGCAGGGGGAGCTGACGACCCGGGTCGTCTGGGCCGCCGACCTCGGCCTGGAGTTCGACTTCCGGCTGGACGCCCTGGCCGCCGTGATGCTGCTGCTGGTGGGCGGGGTCGGGGCCGTCGTCCTGTGCTACTCGGGGTGGTACTTCGAGCGGTCCGAGCGGCTGATGACCGGGACGCTGGTGGCGTTCGCGGGGGCGATGACGGGGCTGGTGCTCGCCGACAACCTGCTCGTCCTGTACGTGTTCTGGGAGCTCACCACCGTCAGCTCGTTCATCCTCATCGGGCACACGCGGCCGGACCGGACCGCCGACCGGCGGGCCGCCACCCAGGCGCTGCTGACCACCACGGCGTTCGGGCTGGTCATGCTCGTCGGGTTCGTGGTGCTGGGGCAGGCCGCGGGCACCTACCGGATCTCGGCGCTGGTCGCGGACCCGCCGGGCGGGACCCCCGCGCAGGTGGGCGCGGTGCTGGTGCTGCTCGGCGCGTTCGCCAAGTCCGCGCAGGTACCGCTGCACGCCTGGCTGCCGGCCGCGATGGTCGCGCCGACGCCGGTGAGCGCCTACCTGCACGCGGCGGCGATGGTGAAGGCGGGCGTCTACCTGGTGGCGCGGCTCGCGCCGGGCTTCGCCGGGGTCGACCCGTGGCGGCCGCTGGTGCTGGCCGTGGGGCTGCTGAGCCTGCTGGTCGGCGGCGTCGTCGCGCTACGGCAGGACGATCTCAAGCGGCTCCTCGCGTACGGGACGATCAGCCAGCTCGGCTTCCTCATGGTGCTGCTCGGCGACGGGTCGCGGACGGCGGCCCTCGCCGGTGCGGCGCTGCTGCTCGCCCACGGGCTGTTCAAGGCGCCGCTGTTCCTGGCGGTCGGCGCCGTCGAGCACCGCACCGGGACGCGGCGCGCGGACCACCTGTCGGGCGCCGGGCGGCGGCTGCCGGTGCTGGCGGTCGCGGCGACGGCGGCGATCGCGTCCATGATCGGGATCCCGCCGTTCCTCGGCTTCGTGGCGAAGGAGGTGGCCTTCAAGGCGTTCGCGCACGGCGGCCTGGACCTCGCCGTCCTCGCGGGCGTGGTCGCGGGGTCGGCGCTGACCGTGGCCTACGGGGTTCGGTTCCTGCACGGCGCCTTCTCCGGCGGGACGGAGGAGGAGCCGGCCGATCCCTGGGGCCTGGTCGTGCCGGTCGTGCTGCTGGCCGCGGCGGGGTTCGCCGCCGGGCTCGTCCCGGGAACGATGCAGGCGCTGATCGGGCCGTACGCCGAGACGCTGCCGGGACCCGGCTACGAGCTGTCGCTGTGGCACGGGCTCGGGGTGCCGATCGCGATGTCGGCGGTCGCGCTGGTGGTGGGCGCCGGCCTGTACGCGGCGTTCGGACGGACGTTCCCCGGCAGGGCCACGCGGTGGTGGCACCCCGACGCCCAGCGCGCCTACGACGCCGTCATCGGGGGGACCATGAGCGGCGCGCACGCGGTGACGCGGCGGCTGCAGACCGGGTCGCTCCCGGCGTACCTCGGCGTGATCGCGGTGATGGTGCTGCTCGTGCCGGGCTCGGTGCTCGTGGCCGGGCTCGTCCGCGGCACCGGTCCGGACCCGCCGGCGGGCTGGCCGCGGGCCTGGGCCGACCCGGCGCAACTCGTGCTGGCGGTGGTCGTGATCGCGTGCGCCATCGCGGCGCGGTGGGCGCGCGGCCGGCTGTCGGCCGTGGTGCTGCTGTCGGGCGTGGGGTACGGCATGGCGGGGCTGTTCGTCCTGCACGGCGCGCCCGACCTCGCGCTCACCCTCGTGGTTGTGGAGACGTTGACGCTGCTCATGCTCGTGCTGGTGCTGCGGCGCCTCCCGGAGCGGTTCCCGCCCTACCTGCGCAAGCGGTCCGCGCGCCTCGCGACCGGCGTCATCAGCCTCTGCATGGGCGGGTTCGTCGCGCTGTTCCTGGTGGCGGCGTCGCTGAGCCGGAGCGCGCCGCCGGTCGGCCCCGGCTACACGCGGCTCGCGGTGCAGGAGCACGTGAAGAACGTGGTGAACCTGATCCTGGTCGACCTGCGCGCGCTCGACACGCTGGGCGAGATCGCCGTGCTGGCCGCGACCGGGATGGGCGTCGCGAGCCTGGTGCTGACCGGGCCGGGCGCGCGGCCGCCCGGTCCGGCGCGGGAGCAGCGGAGCCGCTGGCTCGCGACGCCCGGCCGGCCCCCGCTCGGCGGGTCCTCGGTGGTGCTGGAGGCGGCGGCGCGGCTGCTGGCCCCGACGGTCCTGGTGTTCTCGGTGTACCTGTTCTTCGCCGGGCACGGCCGTCCGGGCGGCGGGTTCGTTGGCGGCCTGGTGGCGGGCATGGCGTTCGTGCTGCGCTACCTGCCGGGCGGGCGGCGCGAGCTCGCCGCCGCGCTGCCCGTCCGCCCCGCCCTGCTGCTCGGCGGCGGGCTCGGCATCGCGGTCGCGGCGGGCGCGGGCGGCTGGGCGTCCGGCGGGGAGTTCCTGCGGTCGGTGCACCTCGGGGGGACGGTGCCGGTGCTCGGGCACGTCGAGCTCCCCACCAGCCTGTTCTTCGACGCGGGCGTCTACCTGCTGGTGCTCGGGCTGGTGCTGACGATCCTCAGCACGCTCGGGGCGAGCCTGGAGGATCCGGACGAGGAGCTGAACCAAGAGCCGGAGGGGGAGCCGTCGTGACCGGGCCCGGCATCCTGCTCGTGGTGGTCGTCGCGGTGCTGTTCGCGACCGGGTTCGACCTGCTGATGCAGCGGTCCCTCATCCGGATCGTGATCGGCTTCAGCCTGCTCGGCCACGGCGCCAACCTCCTGCTGCTGCTCGCCGGCGGACCCGCGGGGACGCCGCCGCTGCTCGGCGCGAAGGGCCCGGACGGTCCCGCCGACCCGCTCCCGCAGGCGATGGCGCTGACCGCGATCGTCATCACCTTCGGCGTCACCGCGTTCCTGCTGGCCATGGCCTACCGGAGCCGGCAGCTGCGCGGCGGCGACGAGGTCCCCGACGACGTCGAGGACCGCCGGATCTGCACCGAGCGGCGCCGCCGCGGCGAGGCCCCCGGCGGCACCCCGCTGGAGCAGGAGAACCCGGGACCGGAGGACGGCGCGTGAACGTCCTCGTCCCGCTGCCGTTCGCGCTGCCGCTGCTCGGCGCGGCACTGGCGGTGCTGGCCCGCCGCCGGAGCACCTGGCTGCGGATCCTCGCCCCGCTGTTCGCCGCCGGCGGCGTCGCCGCCTGCGCCGGGCTGGTCGCGGCCGTGGCGCGGGACGGGATCCTCGCCGTCCAGCTGGGCGGGTGGGCGGCGCCGCTCGGCATCACTCTCGTCGCCGACCGGCTGTCGGCGCTGCTGCTCGCGGTGTCCGCGACCGTGCTGCTGGCGATCATGCTGCACGCCGTGGGGGAGGGCGCCGGCGGGCTCGGCGGGGACGAGCCCGGCGTGTTCTACCCCGCCTACCTCACGCTGACCGCCGGGGTCAGCCTCGTCTTCCTCGCCGGGGACCTGTTCAACCTCTTCGTCGGGTTCGAGGTCATGCTGGCGTCGAGCTATGTCCTGATAACGCTGACCCCGACCGGGGAGCGGGTGCGGGCCGGGATGACCTACACGGTCGTCAGCCTCACGTCCTCGATCCTCTTCCTCACCGCGCTCGGCCTCACGTACGCGGCGACCGGCACGGTGAACCTCGCCGACCTGGCGACGCGGACCCCGGACCTGCCCGGCGCCACCCGCACCGCGCTCGCGCTGCTGTTCCTGGTGGTGTTCGGCATCAAGGGCGCGATCGTGCCGATGCACCTGTGGCTGCCCGACAGCTACCCGGTGGCGCTCACCAAGGTGACCGCGGTGTTCGCGGCGCTGCTGACGAAGGCCGCCGTGTACGCGCTCATCCGCGTGGAGACGCTGGTGTTCCCCCGCGAGCGGGCGTCCTGGCCGATGCTCGTCCTCGCCGCCGCGACGATCCTCGTCGGCACCCTCGGTGCGCTGACGCACGACGACATCCACCGGGTGTTCTCGTTCGTCCTCGTCGGGCACATCGGCTACATGCTGTTCGGGCTCGCCCTGTTCGACGTCGCGGGCCTCACCGGCGCGATCCTGTACCTCGTCCACCACATCGTCGTGCAGGCGACGCTGTTCCTGGTGAGCGACCTCATCCAAGGGCATACGGGAGAGACGTCGCTGCACAGGCTCGGCGGGCTCGCGGGCCTGTCCGCGTTCATCGCCGTGCTGTTCTTCATCCCCGCGATGAGCGTCAGCGGCGTCCCGCCGACCTCCGGGTTCGTCGCGAAGCTCGCGCTGTTCCAGGCCGGTGTCGGCTCCGGGAGCCTCCTGGCGTACGCCGTCACGGGCGTGGCCGTGCTGGGCAGCGTCCTCACCCTCATGGCGATGAGCCGGATCTGGACGCTCGGGTTCTGGCGCCCCCGCCCGGACGAGGCGGACGAACCGCCGCCGCCCGACGCGTCCTACACGAAGGGCGGTGCGCGGCTCATGAAGTCGGTGACCGCCGTCCTGGTCGTCGCGGGGCTCCTCATCGCGGTGTTCGCGGGCCCGCTCGCCGCCTGGAGCCGGCACGCCGCCGGCGACCTCGTCGACACCAGCGCTTACCGGCACGCCGTCCTGGACGGGGGCCGGCCGTGAGCACGCGCGCGCGCCGCCTCGTCTCCCGGCTGGGCATGGCCGGATGGCTGTTCGCGGTGTGGCTGCTGCTGTGGGGGCGGGCCGACCCGCTCATCGTGGTCGGCGGCGCCGTCGTCGTCATCGCCGTCTACCTGGTGAGCCGGCTGCCGGCCGTGCCCACCATCAAGCGGATCCGGCCGCTGTGGCTCGCCGTGGCGCTCGCGGAGTTCGCCTGGGACCTGCTCGTCTCCAGCCTGGTCATCGCCCGCCACGCCCTCTACCGGCCGCGCGCCGTGCGGGGCGCCATCGTCGAGGTGAACGCCCGGACGCGCTCCGAGCTCATCCTGCTGGCCGTCACGACGAGCATCTCGCTGCGCCCCGGCACGCTGCTGGTCGACCTCGACTGGGACCGGCACCTGCTGCGGATCCACGCCATGCCCGCCGGCTCGCGGAAGGAGGCGGACGCCGCGCGGAAGGGCGTGCTCCGCACCGAGCACCGGCTCATGCGCGCCCTCAGGACGTCCGAGGACGCGGCCGAAGAAGACGTCTCCACCAGGGAGGACCGATGAGCATCGTCTACGACGCGGCGCTGGCGCTGCTGGGCGCCGCGTTCCTGCTGACGGCCGTGCGGCTCGTCCGGGGCCCGTCCACGTTCGACCGCATCATGGCGCTGGACGTCCTGGCCGTGCTGCTGGTGAGCGGCATCGCCGTGCACACCGCGGTGCACAAGGAATCCGCGAACGCCACGATCCTCGTGGTGATCGCGCTGATGGGGTTCGTGGGGTCGGTCAGCGCCGCCCATCTCGCGGCGGCGCGGGCGGAGCGCCGGGAGCGGGGGGAGCGGGCATGACCACCGCCGTCTCCGCCGTCCTGCTGCTCGCCGGCGCGGCGTTCTGCGCGGTCGGCGCGCTCGGCATGCTCCGCTTCCCCGACCTGCTCACCCGGCTGCACGCCGCGACGAAGCCGCAGACGATCGGGCTGCTGCTCGTGCTCGCCGGTGTCGCGCCGCGGGCCGACTCGGTCACGGCCGCCGCGCCGCTGCTGCTCGTCGCCGTCTTCCAGCTGATCACCGCCCCGGTCACCGCGCAGACGATCGCCGGCGCGGCCTACCGCGCCGGCGTCATCGACCCCGCGACCCTCGCCCTGGACGAGACCGGCCGCGCGACCTGACCGGGGACACCCGCCCCCGCTGGGCGTCCCGTGAAGGTTCAGCTCTGCGGGTCGCGGCGGGCGACCATGCCGGAGCAGCCCCAGCCGAGGCCGATCAGGACGGCGCCCAGGGACGCGACGACGCCGACCGCCGGGACGTCCAGCGCGGACAGCAGCGCGATCACGAGGCCGTAGAGGACGGTGAGGGTGAAGAGGGCCCGCCGGACGGTGTTCTTGTTCATGGCCACGAGCCTGCCGTGACCTGGAGAGCAGTAGTATCCACCGGTCGGTGGACAAAGGGGTGCGGGTGGACGAGGCCGGGGAGCCCGTGGCGCGGGCGGAGAACGTCTGGCGCCGCTCCTACCCGCTCTGGGACGCCTACTTCGCGATGGTGCTGGTCGGGACCGTGGCCGCGACCGCCGCCGACGAGCTGCCGCCGGGGCGGCGGGCCGCGGCGATCGCGCTGCTCGTCCTGCTGAGCGTGGCGTACGCGGCGATCGGGAGGGCGGCGCTGCGGTCGCAGGAGGTGCCGCGGCCCGGCTGCAAAATCTACGCCGTCGCGCTGGTCTGCATGTTCGTGCCCGCGACGCTGCTGGCGCCGGTGACGGCGACGGGCCTCGCGGCGCTGGCGCCGCAGGTCTACATGATGTACGGGGCGGCGCGCGGCTTCGCGCTGATGCTGGTGCTGTTCTCCGGCCCGGTCGGGCTGGGGCTGGCGGAGTCCGGGGCGAGCACGGCGATGACGGCGGTGGTCGTGGCGGCGGGCCTCGCGTGCAGCCTGCTGCTCGCGGTGTTCATCGGGCGCCTCGGCCACCAGAACGCCGAGCGGCTGCGGCTCATCGAGGAGCTCGACCGGACGCGCGGCGAGCTGGCGGAGGTGTCCCGCGAGGCGGGGATGCTCGCCGAGCGGGAGCGGCTCTCCCGCGACATCCACGACACGATCGCGCAGGGCTTCACCTCGATCACGATGCTGCTGCAGGCGGCGGAGGCCGAGGTCGGGCCGAACCGGCACGTGGAGCTGGCGCTGCGGACCGCGCGCGAGAACCTCGCCGAGACGCGCGGCCTCGTCGCCGCGCTGGCGCCGCCCGCGCTGGACGGCGGCTCGCTGGTGGAGGCGCTGCGCCGGCTGGCCCGCGACTTCGACCTGCCCGTCGACCTGGCCGTGACGGGCGAGCCCCGGCCGCTGGACGCCGTCGAGGTCGTGCTGCTGCGGGTGACGCAGGAGGCGCTCGCGAACGTCCGCAAGCACGCCGCCGCCGGCGCGGTGCGGGTGGAACTGGACTACGGCGACCCGGTGCGGCTGGCCGTCGCCGACGACGGGCGCGGGTTCGCGCCCGGCGAGGTCGAGCGCGGCTTCGGGCTGCGCGGCATGCGGACCCGGGTCGAGCGCGCCGGCGGGACGTTCGCCGTCGCCGCCACCACCGGCGGGACCCGGATCGAGGTGGCGGTGCCGTGCTCCGCGTGATGATCGTCGACGACCACCCGATCGTCCGGGAGGGGCTGCGCGGGATGCTCGCCGCCGAGCCGGACATCGAGGTGGCGGGGGAGGCCGCGTCCGGGGACGAGGCCGTCGCGCTGGTGCCCCGCGTCCGGCCGGACGTCGTGCTGATGGACCTGCGGATGCCGTCCGGCGACGGCGTGAGCGCGATCGAGCGGCTGCCCGGCCACCGGATCCTGGTGCTGACGACGTTCCAGGACGACGCCGACATCGTCCGCGCGATCGAGGCGGGCGCGGCGGGCTACCTGCTGAAGGACGCCTCGCGCGCCGACCTCGCCGCCGCCGTGCGGGACGCCGCGGCGGGCCGCCGCGTCCTGTCCCCCGAGGTGTCGGCACGCCTCACGGCGGTGGACCAGACCCCCGCGCCGCCCGTCCTGTCGGCGCGCGAGGCGGAGGTGCTCGCGCTCGTCGCGGAGGGCCTCACCAACGCCCAGATCGGTGAGCGCCTCTACATCGGCCAGGCGACGGTGAAAACCCACTTGCTGCGCATCTTCACCAAACTCGGCGTCTCCGACCGCACCGCCGCCGTCATGACCGCCCTCCAGCACGGCCTCATCCCCGCCCCCTGACTCATTTCGTCTTCGCGTCCGCGGAATGGCGCGCGTTCGCGCGGCGGGCGAAGAGCGGCGGGTTCGACCTGCGCTGACCCGCCGCGTCCCGCTTCCGCGCCGGCCTACTCCTCGGTGGCGGGGCTGCCGCCGGCCTCGTATTCGGCGAGGAGGTCCTCCTCGGAGGCGCCGCGGCGCCAGTAGCCGGTGAACGTGACGGCGCGGCGGTCCATGCCGCGCTCGTTCACCAGGTGCCGGCGCAGCGCCTTCACCACGGCGGACTCGCCCGCGATCCACGCGTAGGCGCCGTCCGGGATCTTCGCGTCGCGGACGGCGTCCAGCAGGCCGCCGGGGGAGACCCAGGTGACCTCCGCGTCGGCGGCGGTGGGCATGTCCTGCCGGTCCTCGGGGTGCGGGACGTCGACCCAGACCTGGGCGGGCGTCCCGGCGGGCAGCCAGGCGAGGTTGCCCGCGACGGCGGGCAGCGCGGTCAGGTCGCCCGCGATGACGACCGGCGCGCCCGGCGGCGGCCGGAAGTCGAAGCCGCCGTTGTCGGGGCCGGTCGGCCCGAGGATCGTCACGCGGTCGCCCGGGGCGGCCTTCGCCGCCCACCGGCCGGCGGGGCCGGACGCGCCGTCCATGTGCAGCGCGAAGTCGACGTCCAGCTCACCGGGCCGGTACTCGCGGACGGTGTAGGAGCGCATGATGCCGCGCTCGGCCGGGTCCAGCGCCCGCCAGTCGGCGAACCAGGTGGCGCCGTCGCTGTTCTCCGGCATGACGGGGGCGTCCTGGTGCGGGTGCGGCAGGAACACCTTGAACCGCTGGTCGCGGCCGCCGGTCGCGAAGCCGTCGAGGGACGCGCCGCCGAAGGTGATCCGCGCCATGGACGGCCCGAGCCGCACGGACCGGACCACGTGCACGTCGAAGAAGGCGTAGGGGTGGGCCGGAGTCGTCATCGTGCCGCCTTTCAGCCGAGCTTCTTCGCGGACTGCAGGGCCGCGGCGACCGCTTCGAGGAGCGGCGCGCAGCCCTCGTAGGAGAAGCGGGGCTCCGGCTGCCACGGGATGACCTGGCCGGCCTTCACCGCGGGCAGTTCCTGCCAGGACGGCTTGGAGCCGAGGTCCTTGGGCTGGAGCGCCTGCGTCCGGGAGTCGAGCAGGATGAGGTCCGCCTTGTACTTGTCGGCGTTCTCCCAGCTCAGGTTCTCGAAGTAGTCGTCGGCGCCCAGCTTGTCCGGGAGGATCAGGTCGACGCCGAGCTCCTTGTAGTAGATGAGGTCGGTGTTCTTGTTCGGGCTGGAGGCGTAGAACAGGTCGGGGCTCGCGGACGCGGCGAGCACCTTCAGGCCGGGCTTGGCCTCGGCCGCCGCGCGCACCGCCTCGGCGGCCTTCTCGAACCGGGCCTTGGCGGCGGTGACCTTCGCGGCCTTCAGGTCGGCGCCGAGCGCGGCGGCGAGGGCGGCGGTCCGCTCGATCGGCTTCGGCAGCGGGACGGACCCGGCCGCGACGGCGACGCTCGGCGCCAGCGCGTAGATCTTGTCCTTGCTCTCCTCGGGGACGTAGAAGAGGTCGCCCGGGATGAACATGTTGTCGACGAGCAGCTCGGGGCGGAGCGCGGCGTACTTCTCGATGTTGAACTCGCCGTACGCGTTGCCGATGATCTCCAGCCGGTCGACGGGCAGGTTCCCGGCCTGCGGGTCGGGCTTGCCGTCCTTGAGCTTCGTCGGGCCGAACACGCCGACGAGCTGCTTGTCGATGCCGAAGTCGTAGAGGGCGGCGGCGGTCGCGACGTAGCCGACGACGCGCTGCGGGCGGTTCTTGAGGTCCACCTTCGTGCCGCGGTCGTCGGTGAACGTCCAGGCACCGCCGGGGGAGGCGGTGCCGCCCGCGCCGTCGTCGCCGCCGCAGGCGCTGATCAGGGCCCCGAGGGCGACGGCGCCGCCGGCTCCGAGGAAGCCGCGGCGGGTGAGGTGGCGGGCACCGGTATTCGACATTTCGGGCGATCTCCAAGAATCAACTACAGTGATCGGATAGTGGGCCGATCAAGACTTAGGTTAACCTAACCTAAGATCTTGTCCAGAGGGGGCCCGCAGGTGCTGTCGACCACGCCGCCGCCGCTGCTCACCGAGCGGCCGGCCGATCCGCCGCACCGCTCGCGGCTGGCCGCCGGACTCCTCGCCGCGGTGCTGCTCCTGCTCACGACCGCCGTGCTGAGCCTCGCGGTCGGCGCCAAGCCGCTGTCGCTCGCGGAGGCGTGGGACGGGCTGTTCGACCCCGGCTCGGCCGCCTACACGGTCGTCCACGACATGCGCCTCCCGCGCACCCTGCTCGGCCTGCTCGCCGGGACGGCGCTCGGGCTCGCCGGCGCGGTGATGCAGGCGCTCACCCGCAACCCGCTCGCCGACCCCGGCATCCTCGGCATCAACGCGGGCGCGTCCGCCGCCGTCGTCACCGCCATCTCGTTCCTCGGCATCACCTCGTTCACCGGCTTCGTGTGGTTCGCGTTCGCGGGCGCCGGCGCGGTCGCCGTGCTGCTCTACGCGGTCGGCGGCGGGCGCGGCGCCACGCCCGCCCGGCTCGCGCTCGCCGGGTCCGCGCTGAACGCCGCGCTGTTCTCCTACGTCAACGCCGTGCAACTGCTGGACACCGCGTCCCTCGACCGGATGCGCTTCTGGACGGTCGGCTCCCTCGCCGCCGCGCAGCAGTACACGGTCGTCCGCGTCGCCCCGTTCGTCCTGGTCGGGCTGGTGCTCGCGCTGCTGCTCGCCCGCCCGCTCAACGCGATGGCGATGGGCGAGGACGCGGCCCGCGCGCTCGGCGCCGACCCCGGCCGCGCCCGCGTCGTCGCGATCGTCGCCGTCACGCTGCTGTGCGGCGCGGCGACGGCCGCCTGCGGGCCGATCATCTTCGTCGGGCTGATGGTGCCGCACCTCGTCCGCTCGCTGACCGGCCCGGACCTGCGGCGGCTGCTGCCGTTCTGCGCGCTCCTGTCGCCCGCGCTGATGCTGGCGGCGGACGTCCTCGGCCGCGTCGTCGTCCGGCCGTCGGAGCTGCAGGTCGGCATCGTGATGGTCGTCGCGGGCGGGCCCGTCTTCCTCTACTTCGTGAGGCGGCCGTTCGGGAAGGCGGTGGCGTCGTGAGCCGCGCACCCCGCGCAGCGGTCGTCCGGACGCCGGGCGGCGTGTCGTTCCGGTTCCACCCGCGCGCGTTCGCCGTCGCGGTGCTCTGCCTCGCCGTGGCGCTCGGCGCCGGGGTGCTGCTCATCGGCAGCGGCGACTTCCCGATGAGCCCCGCCGACGTCGTCGCGACCCTGTTCGGCCAGGGCACCCCCGCCGACTCGCTGATCGTCAACCAGATCCGGCTGCCGCGGGTGGCGGCGGCGCTCGCCGTCGGCGCCGCGCTCGGCCTGGGCGGCGCGATCTTCCAGTCGCTGACCCGCAACCCGCTCGGCAGCCCCGACATCCTCGGCTTCACCCAGGGCGCGGCGAGCGGCGTGCTCGCGGTGATCGTGCTGACCGGCGGCGGCACCCTCGCGGTCGCGGCGGGCGCGGCCGGCGGCGGGCTGCTCACCGGGCTGGTCGTGTGGGCGGCGGCGGGCCGGCGCGGCGCGCACGGCCAGCGGCTCATCCTCGTCGGCATCGGCGTCGCGGCGATCCTCACCGGCGTGAACGGCTACCTGCTCACCGAGGCGGACATCACCGAGGCCGCGCGCGCCGTGCTGTGGCTGACCGGCAGCCTGGACGGCCGCGACTGGGCGGACGCCGCACCGGCGATCGCGGGGCTCGCCGTCCTCGGGCCGCTCGTCCTCGTCGGCTGCGGGCGGGCGCTGCGGATGCTGGAGATGGGCGACGACGCCGCGCACGGCCTCGGCGTCCCCATCGAGCGGGTCCGGCTGATCATGCTGGCCGCGGCCGTGCTGCTCATCTCGCTCGCCGCGGCGGCGGCCGGGCCGGTCGCGTTCGTCGCGCTGACCGCGCCGCAGCTCGCCCGGCGCCTCACCCGCACGACCGGCCCCAACCTGCTGCCCGCGACGTGCATGGGGGCGGCGCTGCTGGTCGCCGCCGACTGGGTCGCGCAGCGCGCCTTCCCGGGACACCAGCTCCCGGTCGGCGTGGTGACCGGGCTCCTCGGCGGCGGGTACCTGGTCTGGCTCCTGGTGACCGAACGCAAGACGGGACGGATCTGAATGAAGGACGCGAACGCGCGGCTCACCGGCACGGGACTCACCCTCGCCTACGACAAGCGCACCATCACCGAGAACCTCGACGTGGCCGTGCCGGACGGGTCGTTCACCGTCATCGTCGGCCCGAACGCGTGCGGCAAGTCGACGCTGCTGCGGGCGCTCGCCCGGATCCTGAAGCCGGCCGCCGGGACGGTCGTGCTGGACGGCCGGCCGATCTCCGGCTGGCCCGCCAAGAAGCTCGCCCGCACGCTCGGGCTGCTGCCGCAGTCGTCCATCGCGCCGGAGGGCATCACGGTCGCCGACCTGGTGTCGCGCGGCCGGTACCCGCACCAGAGCCTGCTGCGGCAGTGGTCCCGGGAGGACGAGCGGGTCGTCGCCGAGTCGATGGCCGCGACCGGCGTCCAGGACCTCGCGGCCCGGCCCGTGGACGAGCTGTCGGGCGGGCAGCGGCAGCGCGTCTGGATCGCGATGGCGCTCGCCCAGCAGACCCCGCTGCTGCTGCTGGACGAGCCGACGACCTACCTCGACATCGCGCACCAGATCGAGGTCCTCGACCTGTGCGCGCGGCTGCACGAGGAGGGCCGCACGGTGGTCGCGGTGCTGCACGACCTGAACCACGCCGCCCGCTACGCCACCCACATGATCGCCATGCGGGAGGGCCGGATCGTCGCCGAGGGCGCCCCCGCCGCGGTCGTCACGTCCGAGCTGGTCGAGGAGGTGTTCCGGCTGCCGTGCCGGGTGATCGACTGCCCGGAGACCGGGACGCCGCTCGTCGTCCCTGCCGCGCGCACCCGGGTGCCCGCCCTGCACTGAACCGGCACTGAACCGGCGCGGGACCGGCACGCCGAGGATCGTTGTAGGCTTATAACCGTTATATGCCTACAACGAGTGGAGTGCCGGTGCCCGAGCTGAGCCACCGCCGCAGGCTCCTCGTGCTGGCCATCTGCTGCATGAGCCTGCTCATCGTCAGCCTCGACAACACCATCCTCAACGTCGCGCTGCCCACGCTCCAGCACGACTTCGGCAGCTCCCTGTCCGGCCTGCAGTGGACGATCGACGCGTACCTGATCGTCCTCGCCTCGCTGCTGATCCTGGCCGGCTCGACCGCCGACCGGATCGGGCGGCGGCGCGTCTTCCAGACCGGGCTCGCGCTGTTCGTCGCCGGGTCGGTGCTGTGCAGCCTCGCGCCGTCCCTCGGCTGGCTCGTCGGCGCTCGCGTCGTGCAGGCGGTCGGCGGGTCGATGCTCAACCCGGTCGCCATGTCGATCATCACGAACGTGTTCACCGAGCCGCGCGAGCGGGCCCGCGCCATCGGCGTCTGGGGCGGCGTCGTCGGGCTCAGCATGGCGATGGGCCCGCTCGTCGGCGGGCTGCTCGTCGACTCCGTCGGCTGGCGGTCGATCTTCTGGCTGAACGTGCCGATCGGGCTCGCCGCGCTCGCGCTCACCGCGCTGTTCGTCCCCGAGTCGCGCGCCCCGCGGCCGCGCCGCGCCGACCCGCTCGGCCAGGGGTACCTGATCGTCCTGCTCGGGACGCTCACCTACGCGATCATCGAGGCGCCGGGCCGCGGCCCGGACGACCCGGCCGTCCTCGGCGCCGCGCTGCTGGCCGCCGCGTCCCTCGCCGGGTTCGCCGTGCACGCGCTGCGCGCCCCCGAACCGCTGATCGACCTGCGCTTCTTCCGCAGCGTCCCGTTCTCCGGCGCGACGCTCATCGCCATCAGCGGGTTCGCGGCGCTCGGCGGGTTCCTGTTCCTCAACACCCTGTACCTGCAGAACATCCGGGGGCTGTCGGCGCTGCACGCCGGGCTGTACCTGCTGCCGATGGCCGCGATGACCGCCGTGTGCGGCCCGCTGTCGGGGCGGCTCGTCGGGAGCCGCGGCCCTCGGCTGCCGCTGCAGCTCGCCGGTGCGGCGATGCTGGCGAGCGCGCTGCTGTTCGCCGCGTTCGGCGCCGAGACCCATGACGCCACCCTGTTCGCGTCCTACGTCCTGTTCGGCATCGGGTTCGGGATGGTGAACTCGCCGATCACCAACACGGCCGTGTCCGGGATGCCGCGCGCCCAGGCCGGCGTCGCCGCCGCGGTCGCCTCCACCAGCCGGCAGGTCGGGCAGGCCCTCGGCGTCGCGGTGATCGGCGCGGTGCTCGCCGCCGGGACGGCCGGCGCGCCCGGCGCGGCCGCCTTCACCGCCGCGGCCCGCCCGGCATACTGGATCCTGACCGGATGCGCCGCCGCCGTCCTCGTGCTCGGCACGGCCACCACCGGCCGGCGGGCCGCCCGCAGCGTCGCGCGCGTCGCCGGCCTGTTCGACGCCGGCGATCCGGTGCCGGACGGATCCCCTGTGACGGGAGCGAGCGCCCGATGAGCACCCAACCCGCCGCCGAGCCGACCGCGCGCACCGAGCCCTCCGGCACCGCCCAGCCCTCCGGCACCGCCCAGCCCTCCGGCGCCGCCCAGCCCTCCACCGCAGAGACCGCCGCGCGGGCGTGGCGGAACCTCGGCGTCCTGCTGCACGAGCGGGGCGACCGGCGCCGCGAGGTCACCGAGGCGCTCGGCATGAGCTTCTTCCGGGTGAAGGCGCTGCGCCGCATCGCCGCCGCGCCCGCCCCGCTGCCGCTGCGCGACCTCGCCGAGCTGCTGCTCACCGACCGCCCCTACGTCACGCTCGTGGTGGACGACCTGGTCGGCCGCGGCCTGGTGGAGCGCAGCGCCAACCCCGCCGACCGCCGCTCCAAGCTCGTCACCGCGACGGAGGCCGGGCGCGCCGCGGCGGCGGAGGCCGAGCGCATCCTCAGCACCCCGCCGCCCGAGCTGCGCGCCCTCCCGGCCGAGGACCTCGCCGCCCTCGACCGGATCGCGGCCCGCCTGGTCGCCGGGGACTGAGCCCCGGCGACCGGCGGCCTAGGCCCCGGACGGGACCTTGTAGGTCTCGGCGGCCTCCGACTCCGTCGCCTCCCGCTCGACGACCATGCCGCCGAGCGCCTTGGCGTCCGTCCGCAGGATGTAGGTCTTGCGGGTGCCGGGCTCGTCCACCTTCGAGAAGTCCATCGGGGTGCCGTAGCCGCCGTCGTGCGCGGTCGTCGACCGGTGCGCCGCGATCACGCCCTCCCGGGTGAGGTCCTTGGACTGGCACGCCTTCTTGAGCGCGTCCCCGAAGATCACGGCGCCGGTGTAGCCGTTGACCACCGCGCTGTCGCGCGGCTGCCCCGGGTACTTCTTGCCGTAGTCGTCCGCCAGCTGCTTGATCAGGGGCAGGTCGGAGGAGATCGGCGCGCCCGCGCTGGCGAGGTAGAAGCCCTTCAGCAGGGCGGGCGCGGCCGGGGTCTGGAGCAGCTGCGGGGAGAACCCGGAGTTGCTCGCCACGATCGGCGCCATGATGCCCTTGGCACGCGCGACGCCCGCGAGCGACGCGGACTGCTTCGGCCCGGCGCTCATCAGGATCGCCGCGACGCCGGCCTCCTTCAGCGCCGAGACCTGCGCGGTCATGTCGTTGTCGGTCGCCTTGATCTTCTGCTCGACGATGGTGAGGCCGAGCTTGCCCGCCGCGTACTTGGACCCGGCGAGCGCGCTCTCGCCGTAGTCGCCCTCGAAGTACACGTGCCCGATCTTGTCGCCCTTCTTGATCCCCTTCTCCTTGGTGAGGAAGTCCAGGGCGTTGATCATGTCGACGTCGTACGTGGTGCCGGTGACCTGGATGTACTTGTTGCCGAGCAGCGTCGTCGACCACGCGTTCGGGATCACGAACATCTTGTCGGAGGTGATCCGCTGGTTGAGCGCCGTCACCATCGGCGACCCGACGAACTGCGCGAGGCCGATGACGCTCGACTGCATCTCGCTGTACCCCGCGACGGCCTTCTGCACGTCGTAGCCGTGGTCGCGGACGACCAGCTCGACCTTGCGGCCGCAGATCCCGCCCTGGGCGTTGACCTGCTCGAAGTACAGCTGCTGCGCCTGGGTGAGGCTCTTGCCGAGCGGCGCGTACACGCCGGTCAGGTCGGTCGCCGCGCCGACGCGGATCGTGTCGTCGGTGACGCCGGGGCCGGTCTTGACGCCGTCCGCGCCGGTGCCGCCGGAGCCGCCGGTGGCCTTGCCGCTGCAGCCGGACGCCAGGCCCAGCGGCAGCGCGACCGCCAGCGCGGCGACCGCCGTGAGACGTGCCGTTCGGTTCATGTGAATTGCTCCTCTTGGTCGAGTCGGGTGAGGGGACGGGCGGCCCGGCGCCGGGACGCGGCGGTGCGCAGCCGCGACCACGTCCCGGCCAGGCCGCCGGGCAGGAACAGCACGACGGCGACGACGGCGGCGCCGTACAGGATCCGGGCGGCCTCGGCGGGGGAGACCCCGGCGGAGCCCGGCGCGGCGACGAGCGGCAGGTCGTCGCCGAAGCGGGTGAGGAGCTGCGGCAGGACGGACACGAACACCGCCCCGGCGACGGCCCCGGCGGCGGTGCCGAGCCCGCCGATGACGATCATGGCGAGGTAGTCCAGCGACAGGAACATGCCGAAGTAGTCCGGGACGGTCCGCCGGAACGCCAGCGCGAGCAGCGCCCCGGCCGCCCCCGCGTACATCGACGACAGCACGAACACCCCGGCCCGGTAGCGCGCCACGGGCACGCCCATCACGGCCGCCGCCGTCTCGTGGTCGCGGATGGTGTTCATCGCCCGCCCCGGCCGGCCGCGCAGGATGCCGCGCGCGATCCACGCCGCCGGGAACAGCAGCAGGACGGCGAGGAACCACAGCCGCTCCAGCGCGCCCAGCGGCACGTTGAACAGCACCAGTTCCGGGGAGTCGTCGAAGCGGAACCCGGCGATCTCCAGCGGCGGGACGTCCCGGCCGTTGAACCCGCCGGTGACGGTCTCGGCGTTGAACAGCACGTGCTGCCCGATGAAGATCAGCGCCAGCGACGCGATGCCGAGGTAGACGCCGCGCAGCCGGCCGGCGATCGGGCTGAACAGCCCGCCCGCGACCCCGGCGAGGACGATCGCGCCGACGAACGCCAGCGGCGTCGGCAGGCCGAGGCCCGCCCCGTGCGGCCCCGAGTCGGACGCGAGGTACACGTACCCGTAGGCGCCGACCGCGAGGAAGAACGCGTGCCCCATCGACAGCTGCCCGGTCGCGCCGGTCAGCAGGTTCAGGCCGATGGCGCCGATCGCCGCCGACATCGCGAACAGGCCCGTCTGCAGCCAGAACGCGTCGAGGTAGAAGGGCAGGGCGAGCAGCACGAGGAGGCCCCCGGCCGCCGCCGCCAGGCGCAGCGGACGCTCAGACACGCGACAGCTCCCTCGTCCCGAACAGGCCCGCCGGCCGGATCAGCAGCACGGCGAGCATCACCAGGAACGGCGCCACCTCGCCGATGCCGCGGCCCATGAACGCGAGGTCGCCCTGGTAGCCGGTCGCCAGGGACTCGGTCAGCCCGACGATGAGGCCGCCGGCGAGCGCGCCCGTCGTCGAGTCGAGCCCGCCGAGGATCGCCGCCGGGAACGCCTTCATCGCCGCGAACGAGGTGCCGCGGTCCAGCCCCGGCGTGGGGAACACGGTGAGGAACAGCGCCGCGACCGCCGCGAGCGCGCCCGCGATCGCCCACGCGGCCAGCGAGACCCGCGACAGCCTGACGCCCATCAGCGCCGCCGTCTCCCCGTCCTCGGCCGCCGCCCGCATCGCCACGCCCCACGAGGTGTAGCGGAACGCCAGCAGGAACGCCGCGATCAGCACGGACGCGACGGCGAACGCGGCGATGCGGGTCTGTGCGAGGCCGACGCCCGCCACGTCCACGATCTTGTTCTGCCAGGGGTCGCCCATCGACAGGACCTGCGTGCCGATCTCCCGCGTCAGCGCCGTCGTCAGCACGATGTCGACGCCGATCGTCACGATCGCGAGCACCGCGTGGTCCTCCACCCGGGCCCGGCGCAGCACCACCAGCTCCACCAGCACGCCCGCCACCGCCGCCCCGGCGATGCCCGCGCCGAGCGCCGGCAGGAAGCCGATGTCGTCGTGCAGGACCGCCGTGACATAGCCGCCCACGAGCAGCAGCGACGCGTGCGCGAAGTTGACCACCTCGGTGGCCTTGAAGATGATCACGAAGCCGAGGGCGATCAGCGCGTACACCGACCCCGCCGAGACCCCGTTGACCACCAGCTCGATGAACGTGCTCAAGGGTTTCCCTCCGAATCCGCGGGGACGTGCGCAGCGCCGAGGTAGGCGCGGACCACGGCCGGGTCCCGCTGCACCGCCTCGGGCGCGCCGCCCGCGATGCGCTTGCCGAAGTCCAGGACGGTGACCTCGTCGGCCAGCCGCATGACCATCCCCATGTCGTGCTCGACCAGCAGGACGGAGACGCCGAGGTCGGCGCGGACCCGGGCGATGACGCCGGCCATCCGCCGCCGCTCGGCGCCGTTCATCCCGGCGACGGGCTCGTCCAGGAGCAGCAGCCGGGGCTCCATCGCCAGCGCGCGCGCCAGCTCGACCCGCTTCTGGACGCCGTAGGACAGCAGCCCCACCGGCGCCGCCAGATGCTCGGCGACCCCGACGAACCGGGCGATGTCGCGGACCCGCGCCCGGTGCCGGGCGTCCTCGCGGCGCGCCCGCGGCAGCCGCAGCCCCGCCGACACGAACCCGGCCCGGGTGAGCCGGTGCCGCCCGAGCATCAGGTTGTCCTCGACGGTCAGGTGCCGCGACAGCGCGATGTTCTGGAACGTCCGGGCCACGCCGAGCGCCGCGATCCGGTGCGGCGGCAGCGCGGTCAGCTCCGCGCCGCCGAACCGGACGCTGCCCCCGCTCGCCCGGTACACCCCGGACAGCACGTTGAAGCACGTCGACTTGCCCGCGCCGTTCGGCCCGATGACCGCGTGCACGCTCCCGGCCGCGACGGTGAACCCGACCCCGTCCAGCGCGGTCAGCCCGGCGAACCGCACGGTGAGCCCCTCCACCACCAGGTCGCTCATCCGACCCACCGCTCCAGCGACGGCGGCGGCACGGACTCGTCCCCGCCCTCGTCGCCGTCGTCCTCGCCGCCGACGCCGAGGTAGCGCCGCCGGACCTCGTCGCTCGCGGCGAGTTCCGCCGACGGCCCGTGCAGCGCGACCGCGCCGACCTCCAGCACGTGCGCGGACGACGACAGCTCCAGCGCCAGCGCCGCGTTCTGCTCGATCAGCAGGATCGCCGTGCCCTGGAGGTTGATCTCCCGGACGGTCTCGGCGATCCGCTCGGCCATCAGCGGCGCGAGGCCGAGCGTGGGCTCGTCCAGCAGCAGCACCGACGGGCACGCCATCAGCGCCCGCCCGATCGCGAGCATCTGCTGCTCGCCGCCGGACAGCAGCCCGGCCCGCTGCCGGGCCCGCTCGGCGAGCACCGGGAACAGCTCCAGCACCCGCCCGTGCGCCTTGGCCGCGGCGGCGCGGCCGGGCGCCCCGAGCGCGCCCGCCCGCAGGTTGTCCTCCACGCTGAGCCGGCCGAACACCCGCCGCCCCTCCGGGACCTGCACCACCCCGGCCGCCACGACGGTGGCCGGGTGCAGCCCGATGAGGGACCGGTCGCCGAGCCGGACCGTGCCGGTGTCCACCGCCCCCCGGTGGAACGGGAGCGTGCCGGAGATGGCCCGCAGCAGCGTGGTCTTGCCGGCCCCGTTCGCGCCGAGCACGGCCGTGACCGCGCCCGCCGGGACGTCCAGCGACACGCCGCGCAGGGCCCGGACGGCCCGCCCGTAGCTCACCGACAGATCGCGGACCACGAGGGTCCCGTTCGCCATTCGCCCCTCCCGAAGTTCGTGTGGCGGGCAGCCCAGCACGGGCCGCCGACCTGCGTCTACGGGCCCGGGGCAAGACGTGGCGGGAGTCCAACCGAAGGTCGTTCGGGTTGTGCGGCGAGCACAGTTCGACCCTCCGCGCCCGCCCATGCGTATGTCCCGGTATGAGGGAGTCGAGGCGCGCGGGAGCGGCGGCCGCGGCGGTGCTCGCGCTGACGGCGGCGTGCCAGTTCCAGGTCCGCCCGCCCGGCCCGGCCGCCGTGGCACCCGCCCAATCGCGGCCCGTGCCGAGGGCGTTCGACGAGGCGGGTTTCCAGGAGGACCTGCGCACCGCCGAGCAGACGACCGACGACTACTGGCGCCGCCACTGGGACGAGCTGTTCACCGGCTCGTACGGCTCACCGCGCGTGGTCGGCCTCTACGACGGCCGCGACCAGGGCACCGCCCCGCTCTGCGGCGACGAACGCCTGACGAGCGACAACGCCGCCTACTGCCCGGACGGCGACTACGTGGCGTGGGACGCGCACCTCATGCGCTCGGGCTACGCGCGCGGCGACGCGTGGGTGTACCTGGTGATCGCGCACGAGTGGGGCCACGCGATCCAGGCGCGGCTCCGCCGCGGCCTGGTGTCGCCCGCCGCCGAACTCCAGGCCGACTGCCTGGCCGGCGCGGTCCTGTACGGCTCGTCCGACGACGGGACGCTGCGGTTCGAGGACGGCGACGAGCAGGAACTCGTGGACGCGTTCCAGGTCATCGGCGACGGGGCCCCGTGGACGAAGCCGGGCGACCACGGCACGGCCGTGCAGCGGCTGCGCAGCTTCTCCCGCGGAGGTGAGAACGGCGTAAGCGCCTGCTTCACCTGACGGGAGACCGCGGCGCGCACCATCATGGCGTCATGAGCGTCGCCGATCTGGTCGTCATCGAGGGCGACCGCCACACCACGGCCCTCCTGTCCGGAGAGCTGGATCGGGCATCGTGCTCCGACGTCCGGCCGCGGCTGCGGGCACTGGCCCACCGCCCGCTCGTCCTCGACCTGTCCGGGCTCACCTTCATCGACGTGGACGGGTTGCGCATGGTCCACCAGTGCGCCCGCGTCTGCGAGGCGGCGGGGGCGGCCCTGGCCCTGGTGGGCGCGAACCCGTTCACGGCCAAGCTGTTCCGCCTCTTCGGCCTGGGCGTCCCCCTGTGCGCCTCGGAGGAGGAGGCGCTGTGGTGCCTGCTGCCGCCGACCGACGACGACATCCAGGACTGGCTCAACGGCTGAGGTGGCGCTCCACCGACGCGACCTTGGCGTCGAGGGCCCCCGTGACCCCCGGCCGGATGTCGGCCTTGACCACGAGCCCGACCCTCGGCGCACGCGCCGCCACGGCGTCCGTCGCGCGCTTCACGACGTCCATGACCTCGTCCCATTCGCCTTCGATCGTGGTGAACATGGCGTCGGTCCGGTTCGGGAGGCCGCTCTCCCGCACGACCCGGACCGCTTCGGCGACGAGTTCGCCGACCTCCTCACCCGCACCGAGCGGCGTCACCGAGAACGCGACGAGCATCGTGCACCTCCGTCAAGGCTGGACGACCTGCCTCACCACGATCTCATCCAGCCGCCGCTCGACGATCACCCCCACCGGCCAGTCGCGCACGAGGCACCGCAGCAGCGCCGCCTCGTGCTCGGCGAACGAGGGGTCGCAGCCCTGCTGCTCAAGGCTGGACCGGATGGCCATGACGTAGTCGGCCTCGGTGAACCCGGGGACGTCCCGCACCATCGCGGTCGTGGTGGCGCGGTGCGAGTTGAGCCCGGCGAACGAGCGGCCGCAGCCGCAGCCGCCGTCGGGGTCGCCCCGGTCGCGGGCGCACACGAGCCCGATGTGCACCAGTTCCCCTTCGACGCACCAGTCGAAGTCGTTGTCGCGCAATCCCTGGCCGGCGTTGGTGGCGGTGAGCAGCTTCAAGGCCATACCCCCTCGGTCCTCGGACCCGCCCACCGTACGAGGCGGGTCTGACATAACGTCGATGTCATGAGCGATGACAAAGACGTCCTGGTTCAGCGCGACGGCCCGTTCACCACGATCACGATGAACCGGCCCCGCCGCCGCAACGCCCTCTCGAAGGCGTTTCTCAAGGACCTGACCGACGCGTTCCACCACGTCGGGGCTACGGACGCCCGCGGGGTGATCCTGGCCGCGAACGGCCCGGTCTTCTCCGCGGGCCACGACTTCGCCGACATGGCCGGCGCGTCCCACGCCGACGTCCGCGACCTGCTCCAGGTCTGCACGGATCTGATGCGGACGATCCAGTCCGTCCCGCAGGTGGTCGTGGCGCGCGTGCACGGCCTGGCGACCGCCGCCGGCTGCCAGCTGGTGGCGAGCTGCGACCTGGCCGTGGCCGCGGAGAGCGCCGGCTTCGCCGCCCCCGGCGGCAAGGGCGGCTGGTTCTGCCACACGCCCCTGGTGGCGATCTCGCACAACATAGGCCGCAAGAGGGCCGCCGAAATGGCCCTCACCGGCGAGATCGTCGACGCCGCCACGGCAGCCGACTGGGGCCTGATCAACTACGCCGTCCCCGGCGAGGACCTGGACAAGGTGACCCGGGAGCTCCTCACCCGAGCGACCCAGGGCAGCCCCCGAAGCAAGGCCCTCGGCAAACAGGCCATGTACGCCCAACTGGACCGCCCAGAACAAGACGCCTACGCCTACGCGATCGAGGTAATGGCCGCCTCCAGCCAAACCCCGGAGGCCCAAGAGGGCATGACGGCCTTCCTGGAGAAACGCCACCCCACCTGGCCCGCCTAACCAGAACCCCCAAACCCACACACGGACCCAAGCCACAAGGGGCCAAGAGCCGAAGCCCCAAAACCCACGCGCCGACCCAAGCCACAAGGGGGCAAGGGGCGGAGCCCCAAAACCTACGCGCGGGCCCAAGCCACAAGGGGGGCGTGGGGGCGGAGCCCCCACATCGGGGGTCCGGGGGTCGCCCCCCGGGAAGGCATTGCGAAAGAGGCAAGGTCCGCGCTCTCCGCGGACACACCTCCCCCACCTCTGTAGGGCGGGCGGGACTCGAACCCGCGACCGGGAGATTATGAGTCTCCTGCTCTGACCAGCTGAGCTACCGCCCCGTGGCCGTTCCCCCGGTGGCGGTGGGGGTTTTGCCGCGTGCAATCTTAGCGGTGGAGGGTGCGGGCGGGCGGTGTGATGTCCTCCTTTTGGCGGGCGGATGTCATACCTGGAGGCGAGTGACGGCCGTGGTGACCGGTCGGTAGGGTCCCGCGTATGTCGAGACGCATGGTCGCTCTTGTTCCGGTTCTGCTGGCGCTGGTGTTCGCCGGCGCGTGCGATGGCGGGTCGGATGAGCCGGCGAGGAAGGCGCAGTTCGACGCGGCGGGGACGCTGCGGGAGGCGGCGCGGGCGATGGGGGCGTTGAAGAGCGTCGGGTTCACGCTGGAGTCGGAGGGGAAGACGCCGGTCATCGTGAAGGGCGGCGATATGAAGCTGCTGCGGAGCGGGGACGCGGAGGGCACGCTGACGATCGAGCAGTCGGGCCAGAACGTGGAGATGAAGGTCGTCGCGGCGGGGGACAGCATCTTCTTGGACGCGGGGACGGGCGGGTGGCGGAAGTTGCCGAAGGCGCTGGCGTCGAGCGTGTACGACCCGTCTGCGGTGCTGGATCCGCAGCGGGGGATCCCGATGCTGTTGTCGTCGGCGGCGTCGCCGGAGCCGCAGGCGGTGGAGAAGGTGGACGGCGAGGAGGCGTACCGGGTGGGCGCGAAGCTGCCGAAGGCGCAGATCGCGGGGCTGATCCCGGGGATCACCGCGGACATGGACGGCCAGGTGTGGGTGGGTAAGGCCGATCACCGGCTGGTGAAGGTGCGGGGGGCGTTCCCGGACGGCGGCGCGGTGGTGATCGCGTTCACCGAGTTCGACGCCCCGTACAAGATCAGCGCGCCGAAGTAGGGCGGCCGGGGGTGAGGGTGCGGCGCCGGGTCGCGATCGGGGCGGGCGGCGCGGTGGTGCTGCTGGCCGCGCTGGACGCGTATGTGGTGACGACGGTCCTGGTGCCGATGGTCAAGGACGTCGGGGTCCCGATCAACCGGCTGGAGCGGGTGACGCCGGTCCTGACGGGGTTCCTGCTGGGGTATGTGGCGGCGATGCCGCTGCTCGGGCAGTTGTCGGACCGGTTCGGGCGGCGGCCGCTGCTGCAGGCGTGCCTGGTGTTCTTCGCGGTGGGGTCGGTGGTGACGGCGCTGGCGGGGGATGTGCCGGTGCTGACGGCGGGCCGGGTGGTGCAGGGCGTCGCGGGGGGTGCGCTGCTGCCGGTGACGATGGCGCTGGCCGGGGATCTGTGGGAGGAGCGCCAGCGGCCGGTGGTGCTGGGCGCGGTGGGGGCCGCGCAGGAGCTGGGGAGCGTGCTGGGCCCGCTGTACGGGGCGGGGGTCGCGGCCGTCCTGGACTGGCGGGCGATCTTCTGGATCAACGTGCCGCTGGTGGTCGTGGCGATGGTGGCGGTGCAGGTCGCGGTGCCGGGCGGGCGCGGGGAGGGGCCGCGGCCGCGGGTGGACGTGGTCGGCGGCCTGCTGCTGGCGCTGGGGCTGGGGCTGCTGGTGGCGGCGGTCTACAACCCGGAGCCGCAGGAGTCGGCGCTGCCGTCGTGGGGGCTCGCGGCGCTGGCGGCGGGCGCGGTGGTGCTGGCGGTGTTCGTCCTGTGGGAGGTCAGGTCGCGGACGCGGCTGCTGGACCTGTCGGGGGTGCGGCGCGGGCCGCTGCTGGCGACGCTGGGCGTGAGCCTGCTGTCGGGCGCGGCGCTGATGGTGACGCTGGTGGACGTGGTGCTGGTGGCGCAGACCGTCCTGCACAAGGACACCACCGAGGGCGCGCTGCTGCTGACGCGGTTCCTGGTGGCGCTGCCGGTCGCGGCGGTGGCCGGGGGGCTGCTCGCGCGGCGGGTGGGGGAGCGCTGGCCGATGGCGGCGGGCATGGCGGTGTCGGCGGTGGGCTACCTGCTGATCGCGGGCTGGCCTGCGGATCTGGCGAGCGCGTCGTACGGGCCGCTGCCGCGGATGGACGTCGATCTGGTGGTGACGGGCCTCGGCCTCGGCCTGGTGATCGCGCCGGTGTCGTCGGCGGTGCTGGCGTTCGTCCCGGCGGCGCAGCACGGTGTCGCGTCGGCGGCGGTGGTGGTCGCGCGGATGATGGGGATGCTGCTCGGGGTGTCGGCGCTGTCGGGCTGGGGGTTCTACCGGTTCCACGCGCTGACGGCCGATCTGAAGCCGCCGCTGCCGTTCCTGATGTCGAAGGACGAGTTCGCCCGGCAGATGGAGGTCTACAACGCGGCGCTGCGGGACGCGCTGCGCACCGAGTACCAGGAGATCTTCTGGATCACCGCCGGGATGTGCGTGCTCGGGGCGCTGCTGGCGCTGTCGGCGGGGCGCGGCGGACCGCCGCGTGAGGCGACCGGTCCGGAGGGTGGCCTAAATCGGTCATCAACGCGGCATATCGGGCGGGATACGGGAAATGATTCGGCCACCGGCGATGTGCCGATCAACGAACTCGGGAATATCCTCGGTATAGAAGGCTAAAGGCTGAGGGCCTCTTGCCGGGAGGGCGATCCCCGGGGAGGTGAACGCAGATGCGCGGGTCAGGCATCCGCCGCGCGAGCACGCCGGTGGTCAGGCTGCGCCGCCGGCTCGGTCTGGAGCGCAACGCGCTGCGCCGCCGGGTGGACCGCGTGCAGCGGCTGGTCGCGCTCGGGCTGCTCCTGCTGCTGCTCGGGACCGCGCCGCCGGTGGCGGCGCTGGCCGCGTCGTGGTCCTACGGTTCCGGCCTGAACGCCGAGCACGCCGAGCGCGCGAACCGGCACCAGGTGGTCGCGACCGTCACCTCGACCGGCGGCCTCGGCTCGTCCGGCGACCGCTACATCCACGAGACCGTCCAGGCGACCTGGCCGGGGGCGAACGGCAAGCCCCATGTCGGGACGCTGCCGGCGTGGAAGAACGCCAAGGTGGGCGCGCAGAGGACGATCTGGGTCGACCGCAACGCCGAGCCGACGGTGCGACCGCGCCCGCACAGCCGCACGGTGACCGACGCCGTGTACGCGGGCGCCGCGGCCGTCCTCGGCTGCGGGATCCCGGTGCTGAGCGCCTACGCCCTCGTCCGGCGCCGCTGCGACCGGCACCGCGACGCGATGTGGGAGGCCGACTGGGCCCGGCTCGACTCCGCGGGCCACAACCCACGATCGTGACCCGGTCCCGCTCCTGATCGTCAGGGCGCGAGGAGGGTGCGGGCCGTCTGCACGAGCACCGCGTTGTCACCGGCGGGGGAGCCGTCCGGGAGGGCGAGGGTGTCCTCCAGGCCGATCCGGACGTCAAGGTTGTGCCGGACGGCGAGGCGCAGCACCGGCCAGGCGCCGCCGTCCTCGCCGTGCAGCAGGATCGGCCGCGCGTGCCGGGTCCCGAGGGCGCGCAGGAGCGCCTTGGCCGTGTCGGGGGCGGTCGCCGGGTCGGTGTCGGTGACCTCGGCGAGGACGCGCAGCACGTGGTGGGCGTGCGGCCAGCGCAGGAACCGGTCGGCGCCGTCGGTGCCGGAGAACACGCCCGCCTCGATGGCGACGCCCCGCTCGAACAGCGCCTCGGCGACCAGGCCGGCCCCGTCCTCGTGGAAGTTCACCGACGCGTGGTCGGGCAGGACGGTCCACGCGCGGATCAGCGCGGCGCGCTCGGCCGGGTCGGGGGCCGTCCACTCGCCGGTGGTGACGCCGACCTTCACCGCCGGGGTGGCCGCGCGGACGGCGGTGACGGTCTCGGCGACGTGGAACGGGTCCAGGGTGTCGGCTCCCGCGTCGTCCTTCGGGTGCACGTGGGCGTCGTCGGCCCCCACGTCGACGGCGGCGCGGACCGCGGCGGCGACCTCCGCCGCGGAGACGGGAACGCCCTCCGTCCGGGGTCCGTTCGGGCAGACCTGGAGCATGCTCCGATTTTCTCAGGTGGGGGTCAGGGGGTGATGACGCAGGGTCCGCCTCCGCACACGTCCACGACCGTGCCGGTCTTCAGGAACTCCGCCTTCTGGCGCCGCGCGTCGGCGTTGTTGCGCGGGTCGGAGTGCGGGTCGCGGCCCTCGGTGGGCGGGGTGTTCGTCAGCGGCGGCACGGGGGAGCCGCTGTCCCAGACGACCATGGCGGAGCCGTCGTGGGACGCGCCGAACGCCGGGATGCCCCAGTACGGCACCTTGTCGGGGCTGCGGCCCGGCTGGACGGTCGGCGCGTGCACGCGGGCGCCGATCGTGCGGGCCTCGACCTCGGCGGCCACGGGCGCCACCTGGTGGTCGCCGAACGCCACGTGCATCAGCACCCGGTGCTTCGGCGTGTCGGGCAGCGGGTCGTCGGTCATGTGCTGGGCGTAGCCGTTGGCCTCGCCGCGGTCCCACAGCATCTGGATCAGCGCGAGGCCGATCTGCTGGTCGAGCCTGTCCGGGTAGAACAGGTCGAGGACCTGCGCGTACTGCGGGAAGTCGGCGCTGCGGTTCAGCAGCGTGCTGTAGTTCATCGCGGGGACGCCGAGGACGGCGCGGCGGAGGTCGGGGGACACGGCGGTGAGCGCGCCGCCCATGATCCCGCCCTGGCTGTTGCCGTCGTAGGTCAGCTCGGCCCCCGTGTCGATCACCGGCTTGCCGGCGCCGTTCTGGAACGCCTTGTGGCCGGCGAACCCGCGGGTCATGGCGCGGCCGAGGAAGGTGAAGTTCAGGAGGCTCTGCTGGAGGCGGTCGGCGACCGTCCGGAAGCGGGTGAGGTCGGCGAGCGCGGTGACGACGTTGGGGACGTCCTCGTCCGACATGCCGATCCACTTGGTCGCGCAGAACACGAACCCGTGCTCGGCCACCATCGCCTTGACGTTGCCCGCGTCGACCTCCCCCTCGCTGCCGAGGAGCCCGTGCCCGTAGAGGGCGGGCCGGGCCGGGGCGGTGAGCGCCGACGCCGGGATCTCGCACTGGAACGGGACGGCCTGGGAGTTGCCGGGCAGCTGCGAGGGCTGCCCGTCCCGGCCCCGGTGCAGGGACGCGCCGGGCAGGCCGCCGTACTGGTCGAGGTAGCTCGGCGCCCAGACGATCCCCTTCACCTCGCGGGCGATCTTGTCGTCCACGCCGTCGGTCACCTGCGTCACGAGGAACGACGGGGACCGGTCGCCGAGCTTGCGGAGCGCCTCGTCGCGCATGTGCAGCACGGGCCCGGCGAGGCTCTGCCGGCTCGCGACGGTGAAGTCCCAGGCGAGGTGGAGGCCGTCGCGGCCCACGCCGTTCGCCTGGAGCGCGGCGAGGGTCTTCCGCGCGGCCCGCTGCCGCGCCGCGAGCGGGTCGCCGGACGGCAGGTCCGCCCCGAGGATCTTGGCGAACGCCGCGTTCGGCCCGATCGGGTTCCCGGACGCGTCGCGCAGGTTCCGCAGCGCGACCGCGTAGTGGTGGCCCTCGCGGAAGTTCTTCGCCGGACGGACGATCAGCGCCTTCCGGTCATCGGGCGCGTTCGCGTCCAGCTCCGCCCAGTACGGCCAGCGCTCGCCGGTCGCGGTGTCCACGATGACGATCGGCGCGTCCGCGCGCAGCGACGCGCCGATGTCGGTGATCGGTGCGGCCCCGGTGCGGGCCAGGTCGACGCCGGGCACCCGGGCGAGCAGCGGGGAACCGGGGGAGAAGCCGTCCGCGCGGTTCCACTCGGCGGGCGCCACGGGCAGCCCCAGCGCGTTCTTGATCGTCGTCTGCAGGTGGACGCGGCGGCCCGTGGCGGTGCCGCCGTCCGGCACCGTGTACCAGTCGCTCGGGAACGGCAGCAGGCAGGCGGCGGGGTCGATCGGGTCGCAGCCGTCGCCGGTCCCGGCCGCGGCGGGCGGCGCCGGCGGGACGGTCAGCAGGGCGAGGGCCGCGGCGATCGCCGCGAGGGCCGCCAGGGTGCGCTGGGGGAGACGCACGTCCACCTCCGGATGATCGCGGCGTGTAGCGGGATCTTGGTCTCACCGGAGGCCGAGGTCAAGGGGCGTCCGAAGGTGGCCATCGCGTTTCGCGGCCCGTTTGGCGGCGGAGGTCGGCCCGTACGAGCGCAGCACGACCGGTGTCCCGAGCGCGTCCTCGACCGTCGCGACGGCGTCGCCGAGCGGCGCGTAGACGGGGCGGGCCCGCAGGAGGCGGCGGGTGAGGGCGGCCTGGCGGTCCAGGTCGGGCGGCCCGGTCTCCAGCCGCTCGACCCGCGCGCCGTCGATCTCGTACGCGCGCGCGACACGCAGATCGGGACGCGCCCCCGCGACGTCCAGATGCGTGACCGCCAGGCCGTCCGCGCCGCCCGCCGCGTCCAGCGCGTACCGGAGCGCGACGGCGTCGAGATGGCCGACCCGGAACGCGCCCTGCCACGGGCCCGTGCCGTTGTGCCGGTCGGGGAGGCCGGCGGTCAGCGCCGGGTCCTCGGTGACGAACGGGCCCGGCCCGTGCCGGGTCGCGTACGCGCGCAGCACCCCGAGCCGCGCCGCGGACGCGCCCGCCTCCGCCAGCAGCGTCTCGGCGTTGGCGAACGTCGTCGTCGACCAGGTCGTGTACGGGTGGAAGCCGTGCCACTCGTCCAGCAGGACGCCCTGCGCCCCCTCGAACACCGCCGTGCCGCCGCGCAGCGGGCCGTGCAGGTGATCGCCGCCGACGATCGCGACCCGCTCCCCGAACGCGGCGAAGGCGGCGGCGCAGGCGTCCACCTCCGGGACGCCGGGGCCGCCGGGGAACGCGTCGCGGTACCAGTCGCGGACGGCGGCCAGCCGGCGCCGCAGCCGCGCGGGCTCCAGGCAGTCGCCCGCGCGGGGCGCGTCGGCGTGCGCGAGCGCGTAGGACGCCGTCTCGCCGATGCCCATGCCGCACGACCCGTGCCGGGCCGCGCCGCGCGCGGTCTCCCGCGCGCGGTTGGCGGCCCGGTGGTACGGCGTCGTCAGCGGCGCGTCCCGGTCGACGGTGAGCCGGTCGAGCGCGTCGCCGACGCCGAGGGACCGCAGGTGGTCGGCCTCGGCGGCGAGGGCGAGCGGGTCGACCAGCATGAACCGCGACAGGTGCGTGCGCACGCCCGGCGTGAACGTCCCGGAGCCGAACTGGGCGAACGTGTGGTGCCGCCCGTCGCCGGCGACGACGTTGTGCGCCGCCTGCGCGCCGCCGTTGAACCGGACGACCACGTCCACGGGGCGGGTCGCGCAGAGGTGGTCGACGACCGTCCCCTTGCCCGCGTCCCCGAAGCCGAGGTCGACGACGATCACATGGTCCACGGTCAGAGCCGGGTCGTCGCGGACGGGCCGGAGGCGTCCAGTCCGGGCGGTGCGGCCGACACGGCGACCGGCGCGCGGGACGCCTCCAGCGGGGCGAGGGCCCGCGACACCGACGCGCCGGCGTCCGACCCGGCCTCGGCGAGGTGCTCCAGGCCCTCGCCGAGGTCGATGGCGTCCTCGGCGAGCCCGACGGTCAGTGCGATCGTCTCGCACACCGCGTCCAGGTCGTCCAGGTAGAGGACGTTCTGGCCGAGGAGCTCCCGCCAGAAGTCCGTCAGCTCCCGGCTGCCGGAGTGGTAGGCGCCCTCGGGGATGATGAAGTACACGTCGTACCTGCGCTGCAGCTCCCGGACGATCGCGGCGACCGGGACGTCCTCGTCCGGCTCCCCGCCGATGACCTTGGCGATCTCGCGCCGCTTCGCCTTCGGGTAGGCGAGCTCGTCGCCGATCATGAACAGGTAGCCGCGCTTCCCGCGCTTGTCGAAGCAGTCGATCGCGGTGTGCCGGGCCATGAAGTACATCGCCAGCTCGTACGACTCGCGCATCTGGCCGCCGCCCCCGCCTTCGAGCAGGATCTTGCCGAGGTCGTCGTCCATCCGGTTGTCGGCCTCGAACTGGCCGATCTGCAGCGGCGCCCGGTCGCAGGTGGCGTCGCCGACGGCGCCGAACAGGATGTGCGGGTGCTCGACGTAGCCCTTGCGCAGCAGCAGCCCGAGCAGGTCGGGGAGCTTGGTCTGCAGCGTCCGGGGGACCGTCCCCATCGACCCGGTCACGTCGAACAGCACGCCGATCGCGAGCGACTCGGGGTGGTCGGCGGAGTCCCGGCTCTCCCGGACGGTCACGCCGGACGGGTCGAGGTCGGGGTGGACGGCGGTGGCGCCGCCGTCGGAGTAGGCGAACGCGCTCGCGCCGGTGGACGCGCGGTAGCTCGCTCGGGCGGCGTAGACGTCGGTGGACCAGTGTCCGCTTCCCATGGCGGTCTTCTCCTTCAGCGGGGGGTGGGCAGGTGGAACGGGCGGAAGCGCCGCGGGCCGTAGAGCCGCTCCAGCAGCTCGTCCAGCTCGGCCAGCAGCCGCCAGGCGTCGGACGGGCGCCGGTTCTGCGCGGGCAGCGTGCAGCCGCGCGCGAACGAGCGCATCGCCGGGGGCGCCTTGTCGCCCATCAGGTGCGTCATGCACCGGGTGGCCATGAAGATGTCGGTGGCCGGGCTCGCCGGGCGCCGCCCCGGCACCTCCGGCGGGTACCAGCCGGCGTACCGGCCGACCATCGCGGGGACGCGCCCCGACCCGTCGACGTGCGCGTAGCAGCCGGGCACCGAGTGGCACCAGCCGGCGAGGACCAGGCCGTGCTCCTCCGGGTGGATCAGCACGTGCTCGGGGAGCACCGCGCCGTGCAGCACGCCCGCGCGGTGCGCGAACCCGAGCCCGACGAGCAGCCGCCGCCACATCCAGGCGGCGGCGCGCGGGTCAACGCCGTCCGGGAACGCCGCCCGGACCTCGGCCAGGCTGCGGAACCCGTCCAGCGCGTCGATCACGTTGACCTGCCGCTGGACTCCGGTGGCCGCGTCCCGGTGCCGGAACGACTCGACCAGGCGCGGGACGTAGGGCAGGAACTTGCCGTCGCCGTCCTTGGGGAGCTGGCGGAGCGCCACCGCCTCGCGCTCGATCAGGTCGCCGTCGCGCGGGTCGCGGGGCATCTTCAGCAGCACCTCGCGGCCGGTTCCGGTGCGGGCCGGGTACAGCTCCGCGAGGTCGCCGCCGATCGGGTCGCCGTGCAGCCGGTATGCGTGGCGGCGAGTGCTGATCAGGGTTCCGCCGGCGCTGTGGCGGGCCCGCCACAGGTCGTTCAGCCGGATGAACGCCTCGCGGGTGCGGCCGCCGGTCGCGTCCGGGTGGACGAGCCGCGCCAGCGCCCGGTAGCGCCGCGCCGCCTCCGCCTCGTCCGCGCCGAACAGGTCGGCCGGGACGCGCGCCCGGTCCAGCCGCGCCAGCGCGTCGTCCAGGGCCCGCGTCATCTGATCTCCTCCTCCCGGCTGGGCCGCAGCAGGGCGGGGTGCAGGAGGCGGGCGTCGCCGGCCCGGTAGAGCCGGGGGCGGGGCCCGCCGCGCCGGCCGCCGCGGTCGGAGGTGGCGCCGGTGCCCTCCACGAAGCCGGGCACCGACAGGACCTTCCGGTGGAAGTTGCCGGCGTGCAGCTCCTCGCCCCACACCGCCTCGTAGACCGAGCGCAGCTCCGGGATCGTGAACTCGCCGCCGCAGAAGGCCGTCGCGAGCGGGGTGTACTCCAGCTTCCCGCGCGCCCGCTCCAGGCCGTCGGCGAGGATCCGCGCGTGGTCGAACGCCAGCCTGCGGGTGGTGCCGGGGCGCTGGTCGCCGGACTCGGTGAGGCCGAGCGCGTCGACCGGGACCCACGCCGCGTCGGCCGCGTCGCCGTCGGCCTCCGGGTCGGGCAGCTCCGGCGCGAACGCCAGGTGGGCGACGGAGATGACGCGCATCCGCGGGTCGCGGCCGGGGGAGCCGTAGGTGCCGAGCTGCTCCAGGTGCACCCGGCCGAGGACGCCGCCCTTGGCGCTGAGCCCGGTCTCCTCGGCCAGCTCGCGGACGGCCGCGTCGGACAGGTCCTCGGCGTCGGCGCCCTGCAGCGGCCCGCCCGCCTGGACGAACCCGCCCGGCAGCGCCCACATGCCCGCGTACGGGGGGTGCCCGCGCCGGACCAGCAGGACGTGCAGGGCGCCGTCCCGGATGGTCAGCGCGACCACGTCCACCGTCACGGCGACCGGGTCGTAGTCGCGCGGGTCGTAGTCGGCGAGGAACGCTTCCTCGCCGCGCCTCGGTTCCGGGGTCATCCGCGGGCCTCCCGTCGGTTTCCGAGTGAGTAAGTCTCAGAGTGAGTTCATCTCGTATTGAGAAGAACATAGCCCGGACGGGGCCCGTTGTCCAGAGCGGGTGCCGAGACGCGGAGCGGGCGCCTCCCCCGGGTGGGGGGCGGCGCCCGCTGCGTTCGGCGGAACTTCACAAAGACGAAGTCAGCGGCGGTGCCGGCCGCCGGGCGGCTCCTCGTCGTGCTCCCCGTACTCGGCGGGGCCATACGGCCCGGACCCGTAGGGGCCGGACGTGTAGGGGTCCGGCCCGGTCCCGAACGGGTCGCCCGGCTGCCCGGGACCGTACGGCCCCGCGGGGTGCGGCCCGGACGGCCGCGCGAGGTCGTCCCGGTCGTAGCGCTCGGGCGGGCGGCCCCCGGCCGGGTGCGGGTCCCGGGAGAACTGGCCGCCCGGCTGCCGCGCGGTCGAGTACCGGCCCGTCGGGTAGGGGCTCTCCGGCGCCCCGGGCCGCCGCGCGCCGGGCTCGTACGGGGGCGCCCCGAACGGGCCGCTCTCGTACGGGCCGCTCTCGTAAGGAGCGTGCTCGGCCAGCCCGGCCGGGACCACGCCCGGCGGCAGCGCCCCGGGCGGCGGCGCGGCGCCCAGCGCGGCGGCGACCGAGCGGTCCGGCGGCGGCGCGTCCAGCAGCAGCTTCATCTGGCTCTTGCGGCGCCCGTAGAGCAGGTACAGCACGAGGCCGACCGCCATCCAGACGGCGAAGTACGCCCAGGTCTGGACCTTGAGGTTCAGCATCAGCCAGCCGACCGCGAGGATCGTCACGATCACCACCAGCGGCGCCGCCGGCATCCGGAACGGCCGGTGCAGGTCGGGCTGGGAGTGGCGCAGCGCGAGGACCGCGGCGGCGACGAACAGGAACGCGAACAGCGTGCCGATCACGACGAGCTGCTCCAGCGTCAGCACGTCGATGGTCTGCGACATGACGACCGCCGCGCCGCCGGCGAGCAGCGTGGCGCGGGAGGGCACCTTGTAGCGGCTCATCGCGGCGAGCGGGCGCGGCAGCAGCCCGTCCCGGGCCATCGAGAACACCACCCGGGTCAGGCTGATCATCACCACCAGGATGACGGTGGTCAGCGCGAGCACCGCGCCGACATCGACGATCTTGCCCATCGCGCCCGCGCCGGCCCCGTCGAACGCGGCGGCGAGCAGCAGCTTGTCGGGGTCGAGCTTGGCGAAGCCGTCCATCCCGACCATGCCGACCAGGGCGATCGCCACCGCCGCGTACAGCACGATCGCGGTGAGCAGGGCGGTGAGGATGCCGCGCGGCACCTTGCGGGGCGCGTCGTCGGTCTCCTCCGAGGCGGTCGCGATCAGGTCGAACCCGATGTAGGCGAACGCGATGGCGGGCGCCGCCGCGAACAGGCCCCACACGCCGAACACGTGCGGGGTGCCGCCGCCGAACGCGCCGAGCACGGCGTCCAGCACCGTCTGGTCGCCCTCCGGCGCGGGCTTGGCGGGCGGGACGAACGGGGTGAGGTTGCCGGCGTCGAAGAACTTCAGGCAGGTGGCGATGACGAGGCCGATGACGATGACCTTGGCCATCACCATGTACCACAGCGTCTTCAGGCTCAGCCGGCTGCCGGTGGCGAGCATCAGCACGACCAGCAGCAGGATACCGAGGGCCAGCACGTCCGGCCCCTTCACCTGGCCGATCAGGTCGCCGAGCGCACCGGGTATCGGCACCCCGAAGTCGTGCAGCGCCTGCGTGGCGTAGAGCGACCACACCCGCGCGAGCACCGACGCGGCCAGCAGCAGCTCCATGACCAGCGCCCAGCCGACGACCCACGCCCAGACCTCGCCGAACGCGACGTAGCTGAAGGAGTAGGCGCTGCCCGCCACCGGGATGATCGAGGACAGCTCGGCGAACGCCAGCGCGGCCAGCACGCAGACGCCGCCCGCGATGAGGAAGGAGACGAGCACGCCGGGGCCGGCGGTCGAGCTGGCCTGCTCTCCGGCGATCTTGAAGATGCCGGAGCCGATCATCACGCCGAGGCCGAGCACGACGAGGTCGCGGGTCCGGTAGACCACGCGGAGCCGGTGCCGCCCGCCGTAGAGCCGGCCGGTGGCCTGTTCCACCGGCAGCCGGCGGAACATGTTGTTGCGCATGCGCATGTCCCAGGTCCTAGGTTGTCCCGCCGGCCCGGGGGCCGGGCCGGGGGTGCTGAACCCGCGCCGCTGTTCGCGAGGTGATGGCTTGTCGAAGTCCCTAAGAATTCACCACGTATGGGGATAATCGCAACGTTTTCGTCGGGTCGGTTGTCGTCTCGTCGTTGTCGCATCCTGCCAAACCGCAGGTCCGCGACGTGCCGTGGCGGTGTCCGCACGCTCGGCGCTCGATTCCCGAATCCCTTTCTAATGGACCGTTCCGTGGCGAAAGGCCCTGATTTCTCAGGGGGAAAGCGCTTACGATCTTTCTCCGCGCCGCGTCCGGGCCCGGCCGGTGCGGACGGTGGCGCCCCGCGAAGATCGGTGGCACCGTAGGGACGCCGCGTTCGACTGGAGGTCCGGTGTTCCGCTCCCCATCGCCCTCGAAGCCGTCCGATCCCGCCCAGCCCGCCGACCCCGTACGGCCGTCCGGTCCCGTGCGGCCGGTGCGCGTGCGCGTCCGGCGCCGCACGCCGCTCGCCGCCGCGCTCACCGCCGTGCTGACCGCCGCCGCGGCGCTGACCGTGCCGGGCGCCGCCGTCGCCGCGCCCGTCCCCGCGCCGGGCCCGCACGCCGGGCCGCCGCAGAAGCCGGTCAAACAGCCGGTCGCCACCGGCTACGGCGGCGCCGTGTCGACCGTCGACCTCGACGCCAGCAAGGCGGCCCTGGACGTCCTCAAGCACGGCGGCAACGCGATGGACGCGGCCGTCGCCGCCGGTGCCGCGCTCGGCGTCACCGAGCCGTACGTCTCCGCGATCGGAGGCGGCGGCTACATCACCTACTACGACGCGCGCACACGCAGCGTCCACGCCATCGACGGCCGCGAGTTCGCGCCCGCGCGGATGAAGGAGGACTCCTTCATCGACCCGGCGACGGGCAAGCCGCTCCCGTTCGACCGGGCCGTCACCAGCGGGCTCGGCGTCGGCGTGCCCGGCACCCTCGCCCAGTGGGACCTCGCGCTGCGCCGGTTCGGCAGCCGCGACCTCGGCGCCCTGCTGCGCCCGGCGATCAGGCTCGCCGACCGCGGCTTCGTCGTCGACCGGGAGTTCCACGACCAGACGGCGGTCAACGAGGCGCGCTTCCGCGACATCGTCCCCACCCGGAAGCTGTTCCTGCCCGGCGGGAAGGTGCCCGAGGTCGGCTCGGTGTTCCGCAACCCCGACCTCGCCGACACCTACCGGCAGCTCGCGAAGCGCGGCACCGGCTGGTTCTACGAGGGCGGGCTCGGCAAGGAGATCGCCCGGACCGTCGCGCGGCCGCCCGTCGACCCCGCGGCGAGCCGCACCGTGCGCCCCGGGCTGATGGAGCCCGCCGACCTCGCCGCCTACCGCGCGGTGCCGCGCCGGCCCACCCACGTCCCCTACCGGGGGATGGACGTGTACGGCATGCCGCCGTCGTCGTCCGGCGGCTCCACGGTGGGGGAGGCGCTCAACATCCTGGGCAACTTCCGCCTCGACGCCCGCGACCCCGTCACCGCCCTGCACTACTACCTGGAGGCGTCCAAGCTCGCCTACGCCGACCGCGGCCGCTACGTGGGCGACGCCGACAAGGTGGACGTGCCGCTGGACGAGCTGCTGTCCACCGGGTTCGCCCGCGAGCGCGCCTGCCTGATCGCGCTGGACCGGGCCGCGCCCGCGCCCGTCGCGCCCGGCTCCCCGGACGGGAGCTACGCGCCGTGCGTCCCGCCCGGCACCCAGACCCGCGCGCTGGCGTTCGAGGGCCCGCAGACCACCCACCTCGTCACCGCCGACAAGTGGGGGAACGTCGCGTCCTACACGGTGTCGATCGAGCAGTTCGGCGGCAGCGGCATCACCGTCCCCGGCCGGGGCTTCCTGCTCAACAACGAGCTGACCGACTTCTCCTTCCAGCCGCCGGCGCCGGGCCGGGCGCCCGACCCGAACCTGCCGGGGCCGCGCAAGCGCCCGCGCAGCAGCATGTCCCCGACGCTCGTGCTCGAGGACGGCCGGCCGCGGCTCGCGCTCGGCACGCCCGGCGGGTCGACGATCATCACGACCGTGCTGCAGATCCTGGTGAACCGCATCGACCTCGGCATGGACCTGCCCACCGCCCTGGCCGCGCCCCGCGCGACGCAGCGCAACACCCCCTACGTCTACGCCGAGCCCGCGTTCATCGACCGGTACGGCCGCGACCTCGCCGCGCGGGGCCACCGCCTGGAGCCGTTCCCCGGCCCGCCGGCGGGCGTGATCGGCGCCGCGACCGGGCTGGAGTTCCTGCGGCCCGGCCTCGTGCAGGCGGTGGCGGAGCCGGCGCGGCGGGGCGGCGGCAGCGCGCTGGTCGTCCGGCCGGCCCGGTGACCGCCGCGCGGCCGGAACGCGGGGCGTGCGCGGGCGGCGAGCGGGAAGGAGTCGTGCCATGGCGCACTCTTACGTGCAGGTGACGACCACGACCGACTCCCGCGCCGAGGCCGCCGAGCTGGCCCGGTCGGCGGTCGCCGAGCGGCTCGCCGCCTGCGCCCAGCTGGTCGGCCCGATCGCGAGCACCTACTGGTGGGAGGGCGAGATCGAGTCGGCGGAGGAGTGGATGGTGCTGTTCAAGACCTCCGCCGACCGCTTCGACGAGCTGGCGTCGCTGATCACCGAGGGCCACTCCTACGACACCCCGGAGATCATCGCGACGCCGGTGGTGGCGGGCAGCATGGACTACCTCGCCTGGATCACCGAGCAGACCGAGCCCGGCGCGCGCGACGAGGCCGTCGAGGACCCCGCCGACGACTGACCGCTGGACCGTGTGACCTGCGCCATGGCAGGGTAAGTTCTTGTTTACCCTGGCCGCGGGTGTGCTCCCGGGCCGCGGCGGGACGGAAAGGCGGTCGACGTGCGCGAACTGGGCGAGGTGGGAACCGACCACGGGCTGTTCGGGCCGGGCTCGGTGACCTGGCGTGTCATGGGCGAGCCCGTGCTGCTGGTCGGCGGGATCCGGGCGCTGCTGCTGCAGGCCCTGCATCCGCGCTCCATGTGGGGGACCGCGCAGAACTCCGAGCTGATGGACCCCGCCGCCGCGTGGGCGCGGCTGACCCGGACGGTCGAGTTCGTCCGCGTCCGCACCTACGGGACGGAGGAGGAGGTCGAGCGGGTGGGCCGCCGCGTCCGCCGGCTGCACTCCAAGCTGACCGGGCTCGACATGCGCACCGGCGAGACGTTCCCGATCGACGACCCGGAGAACCTGCTCTGGGTCCACCTGGGCGAGGTCGACTCCTACCTCGACGTGGCGCGCCGCGCCGGCGTCCCGCTGACCGCCGAGGAGGCCGACACCTTCGTGGACGAGCAGCGCCGCGCCGCCGCCGTGGTCGGGCTCGACCCGGCGGACGTGCCCGGCACGGTCGCGGAGATGCGCGACTACTACGAGGAGATGCGGCGCCGGATCTGGGCGTGCCGGGAGGCCCGCGAGGGGCTGCGCCGGATGTTCAGCCCGGCCGTCCCGCGGAACCTGCTGCCGCTGAAGCTCGCCGCGCCCGCGATCGGCACGCTGACCGTCGCGACGCTGCCGCGCTGGGCGCGCCGCATGTACGGGCTGCCCGGGCTGCCGACGTCCGACCTGGCGGCGACGCTGACGCTGAAGGGCCTGTACCGCACCTCGCACGTCGTCCCGGAGCGGTACCGGTACTCGCCGGACGCCCGGCGTGCCAAGCAGCTCACGCGCGAGCACGAGGCGGGCCTGGCCACCTGGTCCATCGCGTCCTGACGGCTCCGGCCGCGCCCTGACCGGTCGCCGGGGCGTCAGCCCATGGGCGGCGGCGCGCCCGCGCCGCCCTTCTCCGCGTCCTCCTCGGCATGGGCGCCGTGGCGCGGCAGCAGCAGCGCGGGGACGATCAGCAGCGCGGTGAGGATCAGTGCGACCCAGAACGTGCTGCCGAACGCGTCGGCGAGCTGCGGCGCGAGCCGCTCGCGGACCTGCGCGGGGATCGTGCCGACGCCGCCACCGCCGCCGCCCGCCTGCGGGATCCGGTCGCTGATCTCGCGGGACAGGATGACGGCCAGCAGCGCGGTCCCGACCGATCCGCCGAGCTGCATGATGATGTTCAGCGAGCTGCTGGCCCGCGACACCGCCTCGCGGCGGAGCGTCGTGAGCGCGGCCGACATCGTCGGCATCATCGTGCAGCCGAGGCCGAGGCCGCGCACGATGAGCGCGCCGCCGAGCAGCCAGTAGGACGTGCCCGCGTCCACCAGGGCGAACGGGATGGTGCCGAGCACCAGCAGCACGATGCCGACGGGGACGATCCGCCCGGCCCCGAACCGGTCGGTGACCACCCCGGCCAGCGGCATCGCGATCGCCGCGCCGACGCCCTGCGGGGCCAGCAGCAGGCCGGCGGCGAACGCGCCCTCGCCGTGCGCGGTCTGGTAGAAGAGCGGGATCAGCAGCATCGAGCCCATCAGCGCGATGCCGACGAGGAAGACCGCGACGGACGCGGTGGCGAACGTCCGGTCGGCGAACAGCCGCACGTCGATCAGCGAGCGCTCGCGGCGGCGCAGGCTGTGCAGCACGAACAGCGCCACCAGGACGGCGCCGGCGGCGAGCCAGCCGAGCGTGGTGGCGTTGCCGAAGCCGCCCTCCTTGCTCGCGGTGGACAGCCCGTAGATCAGCAGCGCGAACCCGGGCGGCAGCAGGGCCAGCCCGCGCAGGTCGAGCGCCGACTCGCCGTCGCCGCCGTGGCCGTGCGGCACCTTCCACCAGGCCAGCGCGAAGGCCAGCAGGCCGACCGGGACGTTGACGAAGAAGATCCAGCGCCAGTCGACGTCCTCGACCAGCCAGCCGCCGAGCACCGGGCCGAGGACGGGGCCGAGCAGCATCGGGACGCCGACGATGCTCATGATCCGGCCGAGCCGGCGCGGGCCGGCCGCCATCGTCAGGATGGCCATGCCGGTCGGCATCAGCATGCCGCCGCCGAGTCCCTGCACCACCCGGAAGACGATCAGCGACCCGATGTCCCACGCCGCGCCGGACAGCACCGACCCGGTCACGAACAGCACGATCGAGGTCAGCCACACGCGCCGCCCGCCGAACCGGTCGACGGCCCAGCCGGTGAGCGGGATGACGCTGCCCATGGCCAGCAGGTAGCCGGTGATGACCCACTGGATGGTGGACAGGTCGGTGGCGAAGTCGCGGCCGAGCGTCTCCAGCGCCACGTTGACGATCGTGGTGTCCAGGATCGCCATCACGGTGCCGGCCACGATCACGAGGCCGAGCACGATGGTCTGCCGGTCGAGCCGTTCGCCGCCGGGGCTGCCCGGCGGGGCCACCTTGGTGGACGGGCTTTCGGCCATGGTCGTCCCCCTTGCCTGAAGGTCCGGTACCCCCGAGTCCCCCGAACGCAAGATGTGAAACACCTTGAAGTTCAACATTTTGCAGTGCATCACGAAATGTGTTGAACTTCAAGGTATGTCCGAGGATCGCTTCTCCACCGACGCGCCCATCGACGCCGACCTGGAGACGATGGTCCAGCTCGTCACCCGGATGGTGCGCGGGATGAAGGGCGGGCACGGCGGGGCCGACGACCTCATCGAGCGGGTGCGGAAGGCCGGGCTCGGCCCCCGGCACGTGCCCGCGCTGATGCACCTCGTCCTGCACGGCCCGGCGCCCGTGGGCGTCCTCGCCCGGCGCATGGCGCTCAGCCCCGCCACGGTCAGCCAGCTCGTCGGGGAGCTGCAGCGCGGCGGCTTCGTCGAGCGGCGCCCGGACGAGCGCGACCGCCGGCGCATGATCGTCAGCCTGGGGGAGCCGCACCGCGCGGTGGTCGAGCGGTTCGCCCGGCGCCGGCTGAGCCCGCTGCGGGCGACGCTGGAGGCGCTGGCCCCGGACGAGCGGGCGGCCTTCCTGCACGGCTGGCGCGTCCTCGTCGAGAACCTGGAGGCGCACGGCCCGGCGGCCGGGACCGCCGAGACGGCCTGCGGGTGCCCGGGCGGTCACCGCCCGGGCCCGTGATCAGCCGCGGCGCATGAGCCGCCCGACGGCCGCCATCAGCTCGGTGGACATCGCGTCGCCCTTGCCCTCCTCGGCGCCCTCGGCCACGCAGTGCCGGACGTGCCCGTCCAGCAGCCCGAGCGCCACCTTGTCCAGCGCGGCCTGCACGGCGCTGATCTGGGTCAGGATGTCGATGCAGTAGCGGTCGTCCGCGACCATCCGGTCGATGCCGCGCACCTGGCCCTCGATCCGGGCCAGCCGGGTCTGCAGCTGGTCCTTGGTGGCGGTGTACCCGCGGGTGGGGGTCTCGCTGGTCGCCATTACCGTCCTCCGCAATCCTTCCGAGGGCGCACGCCCGGGTACCCCTGGGGGACATCCCCCAACAGGTACCTTATGCGCTGGCGGGGACTACGGCGCCGGGACGTTCCAGGCGCTGACGACCGGCTGGCCGTGCTCGGTGCCGAGCGCCGACAGCGTCCCGGTGCCGAGCGCGAACAGCCGCCCGAGGGCGGACTCCAGACCGAGCCGCCGCGCCGTCAGGACCCGCAGGAAGTGGCCGTGCGCGACGAGCACCACGTCGCCGTCCGCGAGCGACGGCTCCGCCTCGGCCAGCACCGCGTCCGCGCGTGCGCCGACCTGCTCGACGGTCTCGCCCGGATGGTCGGCGTCGCCGGGGACCACCCCGTCGTCCCACAGGAACCAGCCGGGCCGGCCCTCGCGGATCTCGGCCGAGGTAATCCCCTCGTAGCCTCCGTAGTCCCACTCCCACAGGTCGGGGTCGGTCTCGGCCGCCGTGAGCCCGGCCAGCTCCGCCGTCCGCCGCGCGCGCCGCGCCGGGCTGACGAGCGTCCGCGCGATCCGGCGCTCCTTCAGCGCCCCGCGCAGCGCCCGCGCCTGCTCCTCGCCCCGCGCGGTCAGCGGCACGTCCGTCAGCCCCGTATGCCGCCGCGCCCGGCTCCACTCCGTCTCCCCGTGCCGCACCAGCACCAGTTCGCCCATGGGGAACGGTCTACCCGGCGGGACGGCGCCCCGGAACCCCCGGCCGAGGGAACGGGCGGGGGAGAGAGTGGGGAGCCGGGTCAGTCGAGGAGGGAGGAGAGGGGCGTCCACGGCATCCCGTGCGCCTCGGCGACGTGGTCGTAGACCAGCTCGCCGGCGTGCACGTTGAGGCCGCGGGCCAGGGCGCCGTTCTCCCGCAGGGCGCGGTGCCAGCCCTTGTCGGCGATCTGGACGGCGTAGGGCAGTGTGACGCCGGTGAGTGCGTAGGTGGAGGTGTTCGGAACCGAGCCCGGCATGTTCGCGACGCAGTAGAAGATCGACTGGTGCACCCGGTAGGTCGGGTCGGCGTGCGTGGTGGGCCGGGAGTCCTCGAAGCAGCCGCCCTGGTCGATGGCGATGTCCACCAGCACGGACCCGGCCTTCATGCCCGCGACGAGGTCGTTGGAGATCAGCTTCGGCGCCCGCGCGCCGGGGATCAGCACGGCGCCGATCACGAGGTCGGCGGCGCGCGCCTCCCGCTCGACCGTGTAGGCGCTGGACACGAGGGTCCGCAGCCGACCCTGGTAGATGGCGTCGATGTGGCGGAGGCGGTCGACGTTCACGTCCAGGACCGTCACGTCCGCGCCCATCCCGACGGCGATCTGCGCGGCGTTGAGGCCGGACACGCCGCCGCCGATGACGACGACCCTGGCCGGGGCGACGCCGGGCACGCCGCCCGGCAGCACGCCGCGCCCGCCGTTGGACGCCATCAGGTTGTAGGCGCCGACCTGCGGCGCGAGCCGCCCGGCGACCTCCGACATCGGAGCGAGCAGCGGCAGCGAGCGGTCGGGCAGCTGGACGGTCTCGTAGGCGATCGCGGTGACGCCGGCCGCCAGCAGCGCGTCGGTGCACTCGCGGGACGCGGCCAGGTGCAGGTAGGTGAACAGCACCTGGCCGGCGCGCAGCCGCGGGTACTCGGCCGCCACCGGCTCCTTGACCTTGAGGATCAGGTCGCCCTCGGCCCAGACCTCGTCCGGGCCGTCCACGATCTTGGCGCCCGCGGCGGCGTACTCCTCGTCCGGGATCGCCGACCCGCGGCCGGCGCCCCGCTCGACGAACACCTCGTGGCCGTGCCGGGTCAGCTCGTGCACGCCCGCCGGGGTGCTCGCCACCCGGTACTCGTGGTTCTTGATCTCTCGCGGCACACCGATCTTCACCGGGGGGCTCCTCCGTCAACGCTGACCAGGACCTGCGCCTCCAGCGTGCGGTCCGGAGGACGCCTCCGGCTACGAGCAGTGTGTCAAGGCATCGTCGCTTCCGGTGACACTCTGTAAAGCAGCCCTGGCGGCGGCCCGGCCGGTCACGGCTTGCGGGCGATGCCCCCGTACATCAGGCGCTGGCCGACGGTCAGCTCGTCCGGGACGTCCCCGTCGGGCCGCCACAGCGGCAGCGGGACGACGCCCGGGTCGAGCAGCTCCAGGCCGTCGAAGTAGCGGGTGATCTCCTCGGGCGTGCGGAACCGCCCGGTGCCGAGCAGCCCCTGGTACTGCTGCTCGGCGTCGACCGCCTCCTGGCTGGACGCGCAGAAGCTCGTGACGAACAGGTGGCTGCCGGACGGCACCGCGTCCATCAGCGTCTCGACCACGCCCTGCGGGTCCTCGTCGTCGTGCAGGTGGTGCAGGATGCCGACCAGCATGACGCCGACCGGCCGGTCGAAGTCGATCAGCCGCCGGACGTCCTCGTGCGCGAGGATCTTCGCCGGCTCGCGGACGTCGGCGGTGATCACCGTGGTGTCGGCGTTCTCGGCCAGCAGCGCCCGCCCGTGCGCGAGGACGATCGGGTCGTTGTCGACGTAGACCACCCGCGCGCCCGGCGCGACCGCCTGCGCGACCTGGTGGGTGTTCTGCACGGTCGGCAGCCCGGAGCCGAGGTCGAGGAACTGCCGCAGGCCCGCCTCCTCGGCCAGGTACCGCACGCCGCGGCCGAGGATGCCCCGGTTGTAGGCGGCGACGTCGTAGATCTCCGGGACGATCTTCACGATCTCGGCCACGAAGGCCCGGTCGACCTCGAAGTTGTCCTTGCCCCGCAGCACCACGTCGTAGGTCCGAGCGATGCTCGGCTTGGTGGTGTCGATCCCCAGGGACGCCCAGTCGTACTGATCTTCGGCCATGCCGTGCCCGCCTCGTGCCGCTGTTGAGTTCTCGCGCTGCCTGTGAGACCCGAGGGTCCGCCGCTGGCCAGGAGCGTAGGCGACCGATCACCTCCGCCGCCACGAAAGCGGTGAATGTTCACCGAAGTGATGCGGTCACGGACGGACGGGGAGCCACTCGTCGGCGATCGCGACCGTCAGCTGCTCCAGCAGCGGCCCCGCCCTCCGGACGCGGCGCTCCTCGTCGGGCTCGATGTCGGCCAGCGCGTACGCGGCCTGGATGCGCGCCTTGCGGAGCTGCTCGCCGGTGAGCCCGCGCCGCCCGGCGACCGCGATGACCGGCGCGCCGGCGCGGGCGGCGGCCCGCGCCACCCCGATCGGCGCGGAGCCGCGCAGCGACCGGGTGTCCAGGACGCCCTCGCCGGTGACGACGAGCCGGGCGCCGCGGGCCCGCTCGGCGAAGCCCAGCAGGTCGAGGAGCAGGGCCGGACCCGGCTCGATTGTCGCGCCGAGGAAGGTGAGCGCGGCGAACCCGACGCCGCCGGACGTCCCGGCGCCGGGCAGGTCGCGGGCCGTCCGGCGGGCGGCCGCCTCCGCGAGGTCGGCCCAGCGGCGCAGCCCCGCGTCCAGCACCCGCACCTCCTCGCGGCCGGCGTGGAGGCGATCCGCCGGCGCGCCCCGCAGGTGGACCCGCTCCCCGGGTCCCTGGA